>NZ_JAHBDN010000047.1:0-71507 GCF_019956445.1 Pseudomonas sp. BF-R-19 | reverse complement strand
CCTGCTACCACTGCGCCCTGCCCGTCCCCGCCGGCAGCCGCTTCACCGCTGCGGTCCTCGGGCAAACCCGCGAATTCTGCTGCCCGGGTTGCCAGGCCGTGGCCGAAGCCATTGTCGCCGGCGGCCTGGAAAGCTATTACCAGCACCGCAGCGAAGCCTCGGCCAACCCCGAAGCGCTGCCGGTGCAACTGGTGGATGAACTGGCGCTGTACGACCGTGCCGATGTGCAGCAACCCTTCGTTCGCCACGAAGGCGAACTCGCCGAAACCACACTATTGATGGAAGGCATCAGCTGCGCGGCTTGCGGCTGGCTGATCGAAAAACACCTGCGCACCTTGCCAGCCGTGGCCGAAGCGCGCCTGAACCTGTCCAACCATCGCCTGCACGTGCGCTGGGCCGATGGGCAATTGCCGCTGAGCCAGGTCCTCAGCGAATTGCGCCACATCGGTTACGCCGCACACCCGTATCAGGCCGACCAAGCCTGCGAACAACTGGCCAGCGAAAACCGCCTGGCCCTGCGCCAGCTCGGCGTGGCCGGGTTGCTGTGGTTCCAGGCGATGATGGCAACCATGGCCACCTGGCCTGAATTCAACATCGACCTCAGCCCCGAACTGCACACCATCCTGCGCTGGGTCGCGCTGTTTCTCACCACCCCGATTGTGTTCTACAGCTGCGCGCCGTTCTTCAAAGGCGCCATGCGCGATCTGCGCACCCGTCACCTGACCATGGACGTTTCGGTGTCGCTGGCCATCGGCAGCGCCTACATCGCCGGGATCTGGACGTCCATCACCGGAGTAGGCGAACTGTATTTCGATGCCGTCGGCATGTTTGCCCTGTTCCTGCTGGCCGGGCGCTATCTGGAGCGGCGCGCCCGCGAGCGCACCGCCGCCGCCACCGCGCAGCTGGTGAATCTGTTGCCCGCCTCGTGCCTGCGATTGACAGCCGACGGTCAGAGCGAACGCATTCTGCTCAGTGAACTGCGTGTCGGCGATCAGGTGCTGGTTCATCCGGGCGCCATTCTCCCGGCTGACGGCAAGATCCTCGACGGCCAGTCGAGTGTCGACGAGTCGCTGCTGACCGGCGAATACCTGCCGCAACCACGCACCCTCGGCGACGCGGTCACCGCCGGCACCCTGAACGTCGAAGGCGCACTGACCGTCGAGGTCCAGGCCCTGGGCCAGGACACTCGCCTTTCGGCCATCGTTCGCCTGCTCGATCGTGCCCAGGCCGAAAAACCGCGACTGGCGGAAATCGCCGACCGCGCCGCGCAATGGTTCCTGCTGTTGTCGTTGATCGCTGCTGCGGCCATTGGCCTGTTGTGGTGGCAGCTGGACGCCTCGCGGGCGTTCTGGATTGTGCTGGCGATGCTCGTCGCGACCTGCCCGTGCGCCCTGTCGCTGGCGACGCCGACTGCCCTCACTGCCGCCACCGGCACATTGCACAAACTTGGCCTGCTGTTGACGCGCGGCCATGTCCTGGAAGGCCTGAACCAGATCGATACGGTGATTTTCGACAAGACCGGCACCCTCACCGAAGGTCGCCTGGCGCTGCGTTCGATCCGCCCCCTCGGCGCGCTCGACAGCGATCAATGCCTGAGCCTCGCCGCCGCCCTGGAAAACCGCTCCGAACACCCGATCGCCCGCGCTTTCGGTCGTGCGCCGATGGCTGCCGAAGAAGTCCACAGCACCCCGGGCCTTGGCCTGGAGGGCCTGGTTGATGGGCGACGCCTGCGCATCGGCCAACCGCGTTTCGTCTGCGAACTCAGCGGCGCCATGGTGCCGTCGATGCCCGAAGAAGCCGGCCAATGGCTGCTGCTTGGCGACAGCCAGGGGCCGCTGGCCTGGTTCGTCCTCGATGATCGCTTGCGGGCCGATGCGCCCGCGCTGCTGGCCGCGTGCAAGGCGCGGGGCTGGCGCACGCTGCTGTTGTCTGGCGACAGCTCACCGATGGTCGCCAGCGTGGCGGCGGAACTGGGCATCGATGAAGCCCGTGGCGGCTTGCGTCCGGACGATAAACTGCAAGTCCTGCAACAACTGCACAAGGAAGGTCGCAAGGTGTTGATGCTCGGCGACGGCGTCAATGACGTGCCGGTGCTGGCGGCTGCGGATATCAGCGTCGCCATGGGCTCGGCCACTGACCTTGCGAAAACCAGTGCCGATGCCGTGTTGCTGTCCAACCGCCTCGATGCGCTGGTGCAAGCCTTCAGCCTGGCGCGGCGCACCCGCCGGGTCATTATCGAGAACCTGTTGTGGGCGGGGTTGTACAATGGCCTCATGTTGCCCTTCGCCGCCCTCGGCTGGATCACCCCGGTATGGGCCGCGGTGGGCATGTCGATCAGTTCGTTGACCGTGGTGTTGAACGCGCTGCGCCTGACTCGCATGCCGAGCGCGCTCGCCCTCTGCGCCACGCCAGAAACCCGCCCGCTGCCGGCCTGAGCCGCGCGGGCATGGAGTCCAGATGCCAGCTCTTTACGTGATGATTCCCGCTGCGCTGCTGATCGTGGCCATCGCCGTCTATATCTTCTTCTGGGCGGTGGACAGCGGTCAGTACGACGACCTCGACGGCCCGGCCCACAGCATCCTGTTCGACGACCAGGACCCGAACCACACCGCCGCCGTCGATGAGGCCAGCGGCCAACCGGCCAAGCCGCAAGACAAGGCCCCGCCCCATGCTTGAATTGGCGCCACTGCTGGTGTCTGCGGTGATCCTCGGTTTGCTCGGCGGTGGCCATTGCCTGGGCATGTGCGGCGGCTTGATGGGCGCGCTGACCCTGGCGATTCCCAAGGAACAACGCAGCCGGCGCTTTCGCCTGCTGCTGGCCTATAACCTGGGACGGATTCTCAGTTATGCCTGCGCCGGACTGCTGATCGGCCTGGCCGGATGGGCCGTGGCCAGCAGCCCGGCGGCGATGTTCCTGCGTATCCTCGCCGGGTTGCTGCTGATTGCCATGGGCCTGTACCTGGCCGGCTGGTGGAGCGGCCTGACCCGTATCGAAAGCCTCGGGCGCGGCTTGTGGCGGCATATCCAGCCAGTCGCCAACCGATTGCTGCCGGTGTCGAGCGTGCCGCGTGCGCTGCTGTTGGGCGCGCTCTGGGGCTGGCTGCCGTGCGGCCTGGTTTACAGCACCTTGCTATGGTCGGCCAGCCAGGGCAACGCGCTGGACAGTGCATTGTTGATGCTCGCGTTCGGGCTCGGCACCTGGCCGGTGCTGCTGGCGACAGGCCTTGCCGCCGAGCGCATCACCGCATTGTTGCGCAAACGCAGCGTACGGATGGCGGGCGGATTGCTGGTGATGCTGTTCGGCATCTGGACCTTGCCGGGGCCGCATCAGCATTGGCTCATGGGGCATTAAACCGGCGGCGCGCCCATCGCGAGCAAGCTCGCTCCCACAGGGGAGTCGCTGTGTACACAAAACCTGTGGGAGCGAGCTTGCTCCGGGCGGCGATCCGACGATGAGGCCCTTACAAACGACAAAGATTCTGACCTTGATGCAAATCAAGATGCCCCACCCCGCCCTCGCATAAAGTGGCTGACACTGCCAGCCTATCCGGGGAATGCCCGCATGATGCTCGACGCCATTCGTTGGGACACCGATCTGATCCGCCGTTATGACCTGGCGGGACCACGCTACACCTCGTATCCGACTGCCGTGCAATTCAACAGCCAGGTCGGCACCTTCGACCTGTTCCATGCCCTGCGCGACAGCCGCAAGGCCCAACGCCCGTTGTCGCTGTACGTGCACGTGCCGTTCTGCGCGAACATTTGCTACTACTGCGCCTGCAACAAGGTCATCACCAAGGATCGCGGGCGGGCGCAGCCGTATTTGCAGCGCCTGGAACAGGAAATCCAGTTGATCGCCTGCCACCTCGACCCCACGCAGAAAGTCGAGCAACTGCACTTCGGTGGCGGCACGCCGACCTTTCTCAGCCACGACGAACTGCGCCAGTTGATGGCGCAGTTGCGCAAACACTTCAATTTGCTGGACGACGACTCCGGCGACTACGGCATCGAGATCGACCCGCGCGAGGCCGACTGGTCGACCATGGGCCTGCTGCGCGAACTGGGTTTCAATCGGGTCAGCATCGGCCTGCAAGACCTCGACCCGGCGGTGCAACGTGCAGTCAATCGCCTGCAAAGCCTGGAAGAAACCCGCGCAGTGATCGATGCCGCCCGCACCTTGCAGTTTCGCTCGATCAATATCGATCTGATCTACGGCCTGCCGAGACAGACTCCGGAGAACTTCGCCCGCACCGTCGAAGAGGTGATCAACCTGCAACCGGACAGGTTATCGGTGTTCAACTACGCCCACTTGCCGGAACGCTTCATGCCCCAGCGGCGCATCAACAGCAATGAACTGCCGACACCCACGCAGAAACTGGAAATGCTGCAGCGCACCATCGAGCAACTGATCAGCGCTGGCTACCGCTACATCGGCATGGACCACTTCGCCCTGCCCGACGATGAGCTGGCGATTGCCCAGGAAGAATCGACCCTGCAACGCAACTTCCAGGGCTACACCACCCACGGTCATTGCGACTTGATCGGCCTCGGCGTGTCGGCGATCAGCCAGATCGGTGACCTGTACTGCCAGAACAGCAGCGACCTGACCGAGTATCAGAACGTCCTTGCCACGTCGCAACTGGCCACCAGCCGCGGCCTGCTGTGCAATGCCGATGACCGGCTGCGGCGCGCAGTCATCCAGCAATTGATCTGCAATTTCAGTCTCGAATACGCTGACATCGAACAGGCCTTCAACATCGATTTCCAGGGCTATTTCGGCGATCTCTGGCCGCAACTGCAAGACATGGCCAAAGACGGGCTGATCGAACTCGATCGCGACAGGATCACCATCCTGCCCGCCGGGCGGCTGTTGGTGCGCTCGGTGTGCATGGTGTTCGACGCGTACCTGGAACAACACAGTCGCCAGCGCTTTTCACGGGTAATCTAATTCTGCAAGCAAGCGCCCCAGACTGGCCTCGATATCCTATGGTGAGTTACCCTTACGTCTTATGTGTGATTTCCCACAAGGATTGAAGAAATGTCCGAGCCAGTAAAACTGCGCGCTCATAATCAAGCCCATTGCAAGGATTGCAGCCTGGCCCCTCTTTGCCTGCCACTTTCGCTGAATCTGGAAGACATGGATGCGCTGGACGAAATCGTCAAACGCGGCCGGCCGCTGAAAAAAGGCGAGTTTCTGTTCCGCCAGGGCGATACCTTCGATTCTGTCTACGCAGTCCGGTCTGGCGCCCTCAAGACCTTCAGCCTGAGCGACACCGGTGAGGAACAGCTCACCGGCTTCCACCTGCCCAGCGAACTGGTCGGCCTGTCGGGCATGGACACCGAAAAGCACCCGGTGTCGGCACAAGCCCTGGAAACCACTTCGGTGTGTGAAATTCCTTTCGAACGCCTCGACGAACTTGCCCTGCAATTGCCGCAGTTGCGCCGTCAGTTGATGCGGGTGATGAGTCGCGAAATCCGTGACGACCAGCAGATGATGCTGCTGTTGTCGAAAAAGACCGCCGACGAACGCATCGCCACCTTCCTGGTCAACCTCTCGGCACGTTTCCGCGCCCGGGGTTTTTCCGCCAATCAGTTCCGCCTGAGCATGTCGCGTAACGAAATCGGCAACTACCTGGGCCTGGCGGTGGAAACCGTGTCCCGGGTCTTCACGCGCTTCCAGCAAAACGAACTGATTGCGGCAGAAGGCAAGGAAATCCGGATTATCGACCCGATCCAGCTGTGCGCCCTGGCCGGTGGCTCGCTGGAAGGCTGAAACAAAACGTTGCGGCTGAGCGAAACGGTTCAGCCGCCGTTATACTGCGTTGTTTGCAGCCCTGCCAGGACACCACGACGATGGTCTTCGACTCCTTCGACATCAAATCCCTCATCCGCCCTGTCATCGACTTCCCGAAACCGGGTGTGATCTTTCGCGACATCACCCCGCTGTTCCAGTCGCCCACGGCCCTGCGCCTGGTGATGGACAGCTTCGCCCACCGTTACGTCGAGGCTGACTTCACCCACATCGGCGCGATGGACGCCCGTGGCTTCCTGATCGGTTCGGTACTGGCCTATCAGTTGAACAAGCCGCTGGTGCTGTTCCGCAAGCAAGGCAAACTGCCGGCTGAAGTGTTGGCCGAGGGCTATGCGACCGAATACGGCGAAGCCTTCCTGGAAGTGCACGCCGACAGCCTGTGCGAAGGGGATTCGGTGGTGATGTTCGATGACCTGATCGCTACCGGCGGCACCCTGATTGCCGCCGCCAACCTGATCCGCCGCATGGGCGCCCGGGTGCATGAAGCGGCGGCGATCATCGATCTGCCGGAGCTGGGTGGCTCGCAGCGCCTGGAAGACATGGGCATTCCTACGTTCTGCCTGACGCAGTTTGCGTTGAGCGACAAGTAATCTGGCGCCTGTACTGACGCCTTCGCGAGCAAGCCCGCTCCCACAGTGAATTGCATTCCTTCCGACAGAACGCAGTCAAATGTGGGAGCGGGCTTGCTCGCGAATGGCGTCAGCCGCTACTCCACCAAACTCAAAGCCCCATCTGCTTGCTGATGATCTCGTTCATCACTTCCCGCGTCCCGCCGCCAATCGACAGGATCCGGTTATCGCGGTACAACCGCTCCACCAGACTCTCGCGCATGTAACCCAGCCCACCGAGTATCTGCACCGCATCGTTCACGATCCGGTCCGCGGTATCCGTCGCAAAATTCTTGGCCATGGAAATTTCCTTGATCACGCTCTGCCCCGCCGCCATCTTCGCCGCCTGGCGGTAAGTGAATTCCCGGGACACTTCCAGCGCGGTTGCCATCTCGGCGAGGCGATGCTTGATCACCTGAAACTTGCCGATCGGCTTGCCAAAGGCTTCGCGCTGGCGTGCCCATTTCAGGCTCTCTTCCAGCGCAAGTTGTGCGGTCATGTTGGCCATCAACGCCAGGGCCAGGCGCTCGCTCTGGAAGTTGCCCATGATGCAGGCAAAGCCCATGTTCTCGGCGCCGATCAGGTTGCCTACAGGCACTCGGCAATCATCGAAGAACAGTTCAGCGGTGTCCGACGCCCGCCAGCCCATTTTCTTCAGTTGCCGTCCTACGGTGAAACCGGGTGTGCCCTTCTCGATCAGTAACAGGCTGATGCCTGCGAAACCTGGCTCTCCCGTTCGCACTGCAACAGTGTAGAAATCCGCGCGCACGCCGCTGGTGATAAAGGTCTTGCTACCACTGACCCGGTAGAAATCGCCGTCGCGCACGGCACGGGTTTGCAGGTTGGCGACGTCGGAGCCGCCGCCAGGCTCGGTGATGGCCAGGGCGCTGATCTTCTCTCCCGACAGCACCTGGGGCAGCACACGATCCCTTACTTCGGGTCGGGCCCACTTGAGAATGGGCGGCAAGCCGATATCCAGCGACCCCAGGCCGGCAACCAGCCCGCCTGAGCCGCAGCGCATCAACTCTTCACTGGCGGCAACCTTGGCGAACAGATCCCCTTCGTGGCTGCCTCCGTAGTTTTCGGGGTAACCGATTCCGAGAATCCCCACTGCGCCGGCCTTGAGGTAGAGCTCGCGAGGGAAGCTTTCGGCTTCTTCCCACTGCTCGATATCAGGAAGAATCTCGCGTTCGACGAAACGTCTGACGCTGTCGCGGACCAATTGGTGGCTGGGGTCGAAGTATTCCTGAAAGGCAGACATCGGCGAGCTCCACTGAGGGGGTCAGTGAAGTTAACCGAGCGCTTGCTTGGTTTTCAACAGGATTGTGAAACCGCGTCGCCTGCATCGCGAGCAAGCTCGCTCCCACAGGGGTTGGTGTGTACCGCATGATTCGGGCACGACGCATAACCTGTGGGATCGGGCTTGCTCCGGGCGGCGATCCGACGATTGAACGATAATGCGGTATCAAGCCTGGCTCTGTCTGGCCTTCAGATTGCGCGCATACCACGGCCGCTGCGGCACTTTGCGCAACAGATCCTTCAGCTTCTTCTCGTCCTCGCCAAAGGTGATGCGCAGCGCCAGCTTCATGGTTTCCGGGTCCATTTCCACTGACTTGCCGGCCTGCAATCCCGGTGTGGTGCTACAGCCATGGGTGATCGGCCCGAGCCAGGGGTCATCGATCTCGACCCAGCGCCCAGGCGCAAACCATTGCACGCCGTTGACCTGCAGCCGACTGACCTGCCCCGGATGAAAGCGCTCGTGGGCGCGGAACCAGTCTTCCAGGCGATCGTCGATCCAGCCGTGGAAATGCCAGAACACCGGGCTGACATGGGAAGAAAACGGGTCGCCGAGAAAATCGTTTTCCGGTGCAAACCAGCGTGCGGAAAAGTCCGCCGGATCCCTGGCGAACGGCACCGGCTGACCGTTGGACGGATCACGCGGTACCGAAGCCCAGCGCATGTGCAGCCAGTCGTGCAGGCCCAACTCGACCTCCGAGCCGAACTGACCGAGGGTCAGCGTCGACAGGTAACGCGGGTCGCGGTAGCGGGATTCCCAGACCTGGAAGTTGCTGTGATACGTCTCGCCAGTCTTGATGTCGCTGACCCATTGCGTGTACTCGTCATCGTCCTCGGCCAGCCAGGTGGGCGGCAGCGCAGTGCCGTCGTGGTTGTCGAAGTAACGCGCAAAGCCAAGCCGGTCACGCGCCAGCTCCGGTTGCGGCAACGGGAAGTGCGTCCAGGACGGCAGGTCCTGCATCGACCGCGCCGTGCCGAGCATGTGCCGGTGCATGAAGAAAAAGTCCACGCCCGAACCGTTGCGATCCTTGCGCTCGCCACGGGCATCGCGCTCCTGGTCCCGAGGGCCAGGCTGCCAGCCGAGCCCGCGCAAGGCGCCGCGTTGGTCTTCGGACAGCTTGTGCCACTTGTCCCGGGAGGCATGCCAGAGCTGGTGGAACAATCGGTGCTCCGGTGATACCAGCCAGGCCAGCAGGGTCGGGTTGAGGCCGGTGCGCTCGCGGGCTTCAGGGAATACCCGTTTGACGGCAATGAATCGATTGTCCTGGGCCATCAGCATCAGTGGCCGATTCAGGTCCAGCACGCGCCCACTGAGACTGCCGCTGCCGGCGTTACCGAAACCGGCCCAGACCTCGTCCAGGGTCATGTCGAAATCGTAATCGCAACAGCCGCTGGCGCCCAGCAATCGCCAACCCAGCTGCTTCGGGTTGGTCCCGGATAGATCGCCGAGCACCCGGTAACGGGGCTCTTCGGTGGAGCGCAAACGCTCGGCGGTGTCGAGATAACCACTGAAACCACGCCCCTTGTGGCCGATGTCGAGGAACACCTCCAGGCCTTCGAGCGGCAAGCCTTCGATGCCGGCGTCGCGACCTTCAAAACGAATCTGCCAGACCCCGCGCAAGGTATCCGCCAAGCGTTGGCCGGCGACGTCCGCCACCTCGAACGAGGCTTCACCGGGGGTGATGGTCGGGTCCGGTCTGGTCAATTCGCGATACCCGTAATACGCCGCCGGCACGGCGGCACCGGTCAGCGCCAGACCCGCGAGGAACCATCGTCGAGAAATCGTCATTGCCCTACCTGTGTCAGCCATGGAGCAGGCTTTATCCAAGCTAGAACGTTTGTTGCCCGGACAAATTTAAAAGCATCGCGAGCAAGCTCGCTCCCACAGGGGATCTTCAGTGTTCACTCGATCAGTGTGGGAGCGGGCTTGCTCGCGAAGAGGCCGGCACAAACACCTAAATTCTTGGGCCAGCCACTCGTTCCCCCCCAGATAGCAAAGGCCCCCGCGCCTGATCCTCGACGGCGAACCTGACTGAGACGGCAATGACAAAACCACGTTCGAAAAAGGCTCTTTTCATCGGCCTGCCGCTGGCCCTGGCGATCAGCGCGGGTGCAGGCTTCGCGGTCTGGGACTACTGGTTCAGGGACAACCCCGGCTACCCGGTCAAGGTGATGAAACAGGCCGATCAGTTGCAGGAACGCATCCTCTCGTTCGACAGCCACATCACCGTGCCGATGGACTTCGGCACCGCCGGCAACGAAGTCGACAAGGACGGCGAAGGCCAGTTCGACCTGGTCAAGACCGGGCGCGGACGCTTGTCCGGGGCGGCGCTGACGATTTTCGGCTGGCCGGAAATCTGGAACGGCCCCAATGCCCCCCATCGCCCTACCGCCGGTTTCGTCGACGAGGCCCGCTTTGAGCAGGAAACCCGCTACAAGATCATCAGCGCGATGGTCCGCGACTTCCCCAACCAGGTGGCCATCGCCTATACCCCCGACGATTTCCGCCGCCTGCACGGCGAAGGCAAGTTCGCGGTGTTCATCAGCATGCTCAACGCCTACCCGCTGGGCAATGACCTCAACGCCCTGGACAAGTGGGCAGCGCGCGGCATGCGCATGTTCGGCTTCAGCTACGTGGGCAACAACGCCTGGGCCGACTCATCGCGGCCGCTGCCGTTCTTCAATGATTCGCGGGATGCCTTGGGCGGGCTGTCGGACATCGGCAAGCAAGCGGTGCATCGCCTCAACGACCTGGGCGTGATCATCGATGTGTCGCAGATGTCGACCAAGGCCCTGGAGCAAGTGGCGCAACTGAGCCGCACGCCGATGGTCGCCTCCCACTCGGCGCCGCGCGCCCTGGTGGACATCCCGCGCAACCTCAGCGACCCGGAAATGCAACTGATCAAGAACAGCGGCGGCGTGGTGCAGATTGTCGGCTTCCCGACCTACATCCGCCCGCTGAGCCAGGCCACCCAGGACAAGCTCAACGCCCTGCGCACCCGTTTCGACCTGCAACCGCTGCAAGGCCTGGAGATGGCCCTGATGCCCGGCGACCCGGTGATCACCGTCTGGCCCGAGCAGCGCTTCGGCGAGTACGCCAGCCAGCTCTATTCGATCCTCGACGAAGAACCCAAGGCCACCCTCAAGGACTACGGCGATGCAATCGACTACGCCGTGAAAAAAATCGGCATCGACCACGTCGGCATCAGTTCCGACTTCAACGACGGCGGCGGCCTCGACGGCTGGAAAGACGTCAGCGAGGCCCGCAACGTGACCGCCGAACTGATCAGCCGCGGCTACAGCGACGCTGACATCGCCAAGCTCTGGGGCGGCAACTTCCTGCGGGTCTGGGACCAGGTGCAGAAGTCCTCCCGGCCTGTGGTCCAGAACTGATTTTCATCTATTGCCAAAGCGAACCGAATCCATGACCAACCGTCGTTCATTCCTCAAGCAGGCCGGCATCCTCGCGGCCGGCCTTCCCTTGGCCTCCGCCGTGAGCCTGCCGGCACGGGCCGCCAGCCCCGCGCCACTGCCCAAGGACAAATGGGACCAGTTGCGCCAACTCTTCACCCAAGACCCGAACTACCTGCACTTCGCCAACTTCCTGGTGACTTCGCACCCGCTTCCCGTGCGTGAAGCCATCGAGATGCACCGCGCCAACCTCGACCGCAACCCGGGCCTGGCCATGGACTGGCATCGCGGCGAAACCGAACGCCGCGAGGAAGATGTGCGCGTTTGGGCCGGTCGTTACCTGAAAGCCAAACCGTCGCAGATCGCCCTGACCGGCAGCACCACCGAAGGCCTGGCGATGATCTACGCCGGCATCCACGTGCGCCCGGACCAGGAAATCCTCACCAGCGAACACGAGCACTACGCCGCCAACAGCGTGTTCGAATACCGCACCCAGAAGGACGGCACCCAGGTTCGCAAGATCAAATTGTTCGAAGACCCGTACAAGGTTTCGACCGCCGAAGTGCTGGCCGCGATCGAGCGCAACATCCGCCCTGAAACCCGCGTACTGGGCATGACTTGGGTGCATTCCGGCAGCGGCGTGAAACTGCCCATCGGCGAGATCGGCAAACTGGTGGAAGAGAAAAACCGTGGTCGCGAGGACAAGGACCGCATCCTCTACGTGATCGATGGCGTCCACGGCTTCGGCGTGGAGAACGTCGATTTCCCGGACATGCACTGCGATTTCTTTATTGCCGGCACTCACAAATGGATGTTCGGCCCACGGGGCACCGGGATCATCTGCGCCCGCTCCGACGAGCTCAAGGACGTGACCCCGACCATCCCGACCTTCTCCGAAGCGACCCAGTTCTCCACGGTGATGACCTACGGCGGCTACCACTCGTTCGAACACCGCTGGGCGCTGAACGAAGCTTTCAAATTGCATCTGGAACTGGGCAAGGCCGAGGTCGCGACGCGCATTCACGCCATCAACAGCTACCTGAAAAAACGCTTGCAGGCGCACCCGTCGGTGGAACTGGTCACACCGCTATCGCCGGAGTATTCCGCCGGTTTCACCTTCTTCCGCATCAAGAACCGGGACTGCGAAGCAGTCGCCAATTACCTGATGGATCAGCGTGTGGTGTGTGACGCCGTGGACCGTGATGTCGGACCGATCATTCGTGTGTCGCCGGGGCTGCTCAATACCCAAGCGCACATCGACCGCCTGATGGAACTGCTGGCCAACCAGGTCTGACTGAGCGAGAACCATTATGAAAAGCACCCTGAAAAAACTCGGCGCCCTGACGCTGTTGACCGTGCTCGGCAGCGCCTTGCCCGGCCTCGCCCAGGCCTACACCGCGCCATTGCCCGGCAAGGTCTTCAAGGATTGCCGCAACTGCCCGGAAATGGTCGTGCTGCCCGCCGGCACTTTCACCATGGGCACCCCGGACGACGAGTTCGGCCGCGAGCCTGATGAAGGCCCGGTGCATGAGGTGACGTTCGACAAACCTTTCGCCATGAGCCGCTACCAGATCACCGCCGGCGAATGGGCCCAATACATGAAGGAAACCGGGATCACCCTGCCCGATGGCGACACCCGCCCCGGCCGCGAGTGCATCAACAGCAAGCCGCGTTATCCACAGGGCCCGCGTCAGCCGGCGGTGTGCATGAACTTCGCCGAAGTCAGCGCCTACGCCGCCTGGCTGTCGATGAAGACCGGCCAGCACTACCACATCGTCAGCGAGGCCCAGCGCGAGTACGCCGCCCGTGCCGGGTCAAAGGGAGCCTTCCCCTTCCCGTTCGACCCGGGCACCGAGTACAGCATCGCCACCCACGCCAACACCTACGGCCCCACCGATGGCTACAGCTATTCCTCCCCGGTGGGCAGCTATCCGGCGAATGCCTTCGGCCTGTACGACATGCACGGCAACGTCTACGAGTGGATCGCCGACTGCTACCACCCGGACTACGTCGGCGCGCCCACCGACGGCAGCGCCTGGACTGAACCGAACTGCGACACCCTGCGCATCCGTGGCAACGACTGGGGCGAAGCGCCGGTGTTTTCCCGCTCGGGCAACCGCAATGACATCGACCCGCAAACCCGTGGCGACTGGATCGGATTCCGTGTAGTACGCATTCTCTAATCCCTCCCCCAACCCTTGTGGGAGCGGGCTTGCTCGCGAAAGCGGTGGATCAGAGAAGTTGATGTTGGCTGACACGACGCCTTCGCGAGCAAGCCCGCTCCCACAGATTTTGTGTCGCCCACCATTTAAATTAAGCCCTCCATCAGACGTTCTACTGGGTATCTGCCTCAAGACCCAAGGAACCCTCTGCTCATGACCCAGCCAACGCGCGGTGCAATTCATGAATTGTTCACCCTCCTCAAACCGTTCCGGCTCGTCGTCAGTCTGTCGATCCTTTTGGGCATGGTGGGTGGCCTGAGCGTGACGGTGTTGCTGGCCACCATCAACAACGCGTTGCACTCGGCGGATGGCCTGACCCAAGGCGTGGTCGCCCTGTTCGGCGGCCTGTGCCTGTTGGCCCTGGGCAGTTCGATCTGTTCGGACATCGGCACCAACTACGTCGGCCAGCACATCATCGCCAGGCTGCGCAAAGAGCTCGGGGAAAAGGTGCTTTCAGCGCCCATCGAACAGATCGAGCGCTACCGCAGCCACCGGCTGATCCCGGTGCTGACCCACGATGTCGACACCATCAGCGACTTCGCCTTCGCCTTCGCGCCGCTGGCGATTTCCCTGACCGTGACCCTCGGCTGCATGGGTTACCTGGCGATGTTGTCGTGGCCGATGTTCCTGATGATGGTGCTGGCGATTGCCATCGGCACCGGCATCCAGTTCTACGCCCAGGGCAAGGGCATCCAGGGTTTCATGGCCGCCCGCGACGCCGAGGACGATCTGCAAAAGCACTACAACGCCATTGCCGGCGGCGCCAAGGAGTTGCGCATCCACCGCCCGCGCCGCCAGCGCATGTTCGTCAAGGGCATCCAGGGCACTGCCGATTTCATCTGTAACACCCAGGTGCGTTCGATCAACACCTTCGTGATTGCCAAGACCCTGGGCTCGATGCTGTTCTTCGTGGTCATCGGCCTGGCGCTGGCCCTGCAATCGTTCTGGCCCAGCGCCGACCAGGCGGTGATGAGCGGCTTCGTGCTAGTGCTGCTGTACATGAAAGGCCCGATCGAGCACCTGGTCAGCACCTTGCCGATCGTCAGCCGGGCGCGCATTGCCTTCCGCCGTATCGCCGAACTGTCCAGCCAGTTTTCCTCGCCCGAGCCGCACCTGTTGCTCAACGACCAAGGCACCCCGCCGACCGTGGTCAACCGCCTGCAACTGGACAACGTCAGCTACGCCTTCCCCGCCGCACCGGGCAGCGACGCGTTTCGCCTGGGCCCGGTGAACCTGACCGTCGAGCAAGGCGAGATCATTTTCATCGTCGGCGAAAACGGCTGCGGCAAGACCACCCTGATCAAACTGCTGCTGGGCCTCTACGCGCCGCAGCAGGGTTCGATCCTGCTCAACGGCCAAGGCATCGATGCGCACAATCGCGACGACTACCGCCAATTGTTCACCACGATTTTTGCCGATTACTACCTGTTCGATGACGTGGTCCAGGGCGACCAGCACATTCCCGAAGATGCCAACAAATACCTGCAACGGCTGGAGATCGCGCACAAGGTCAGCGTCAGGGACGGCAGCTTCACCACCACCGACCTGTCCACCGGCCAGCGCAAGCGCCTGGCGCTGGTCAATGCCTGGCTGGAAGAACGCCCGGTGCTGGTGTTCGACGAATGGGCCGCCGACCAGGACCCGACCTTCCGCCGCATCTTCTACACCGAGCTGCTGCCGGACCTCAAACGCCTGGGCAAGACCATCATCGTGATCTCCCACGACGACCGTTATTTCGACATGGCCGATCAACTGGTACGCATGGAATCGGGCCGGGTCGTCACCGAGCGCGCAACCGCCTGAGTGCCGTTGCCGCACGCAAATCATTGTTTTTTGAAGTTTGTTTTCCGGTTTAGCCAAAGTGGTCCGTCTAATAATAATTATCATTAACTAAAACACTACACACACCATTCTGGAGCGATTCGAGCAATGCAAAGCCTTACTCTGTCCCGCGCACCCTTGGCGTTAGCCATCGAACGGCAAAAGAAATTCCGAACGGTCGTGCCGGGCGCGCTGCTGACCCTGTTGTTGTTGGGTACGTCCCAGGTCGAGGCAGCCCCGGTGAACGTCAATGTACCGGCTCAGTCGCTGGCCAGCGCATTGCGCCAACTGGGCCAGCAGACCAACCTGCAGATTCTCTACAGCCAGGACATGGTCAACGGCATCAAGTCCACGGCGGTGTCCGGCAACATGGAACCGGAACAGGCACTGAAAACCTTGCTGCTGGGGAGCGGCATCAATTTTCAGTTGAATGGCAACACCGTGTCGCTGTTGCCATCGGCCGGTGACTCCAGTGCACTGCAACTGGGTGCGACGTCCATCACCGGCGTGGCGCTGGGGCCGACCACCGAAGGCACGCACTCCTACACCAGCGATGAAGTGACCATCGGCAAAGGCAACATCAAGGTCAAGGACATCCCGCAGTCGGTGTCCGTCGTCACGCGCCAGCGCATGGACGACCAGAACCTGAACAGCCTGCAGGACGCCCTGCGTCAGGTCACCGGCGTGACCATCAAGACCTACAACTCCGGCTCCAGCCTCAACGACGTCTACATGCGTGGTTTCCTCGTCGACCAGGTGCAGGTCGACGGCGTCTCGCAGCCCACCGGCCAGGGCGACATGGCCACCAGTTTCGACCTGGCGATGTATGACCGCATCGAAGTGCTGCGCGGTCCGTCGGGCCTGTACCAGGGCGCGGGCGAACCCGGCGGTACGATCAACGTGGTGCGCAAGCGTGCCCTGAGCAAGTTCGCCCTCGGTGGCGAACTGGCCGCAGGCTCCTACGATCGCTACCGTTCTTCGGTGGACGTCACCGGCCCGTTGAACGACCAGGGGACCGTGCGCGGTCGTTTCATCACCGCCTACGAGAACAACCAGTCTTTCGTCGACTACGCGCAGAACGAACGGCCGATGGTCTACGGCCGCCTGGAGTTCGACCTCGACCCGGCCACCACCCTGTCGGTCGGTGGCGCTTACCAGAAGAACAACTCCACCCCGGCCTTCGGCTTGCCGGCCTACGCCGACGGCTCATTGCTCGACGTACCGCGCTCGACCTTCGTCGATGCCAAGTGGAACACCCTCAACGAAAAAGTCTGGGAGTCCTTCGCCGAACTCGACCACGAACTGGACAACGGCGGTCAATTCAAGACCACCCTGACCTACCGCGACGCCGAAACCCCGGAGCGTAACTTCACCTGGGCCGACGGCGCGGTCGACCCGGCCACCGGTGACAGCTGGGCCGTGGCGTACGACTACTACACCCATATCAAGACCATCGGTGTCGACAGCTTCGTCACCACGCCGTTCGAGTTCGCCGATCGTCGGCACGAGTTCACCGTGGGCGCCGAGTACCAGCACCTGGACAAGGACTTCACCTACGGCGGCGGCGAGTACTTCCCGATCAACGTGTTCGATCCGGGCAGCATCGACATTCCCCGCAACGACTATGCGCACGTCAACGGCAACTGGTCCAAGTCCGATCAGTACGGCGTCTACACCCGCGCCAAGTTCAACGTCACCGACTGGCTCGATGTCATCGGCGGCAGCCGCGTCACCTGGTACGAAAGCGATGCGAAGAACGCCAACGCCTTCTTCAACAACTTCGGCGAAGCCCACACCAGCATCAACCGCAAGGTCGTGCCGTACGGCGCCATCATCGGCAAGATCACACCGCAACTGTCGACCTACTTCAGCTACACCGGCGTGTTCAAACCGCAGAGTGAAATCGGAACGGACGGCCAGCCGGTCGGCCCGCGCGAAGGCAAGCAGTACGAGATCGGCCTCAAGCGCGAATTCTACGACGGTCGCCTGAACGCCAGCATTGCGGCCTTCCGCATCTACGATGAAAACCGCGCCGAATACGACAACACCTCCGGTGCCTACATGACCGAAGGCAAGGCACGCAGCCAGGGTTGGGAAACCGAGTTGAGCGGCAACCTGACCGACAACTGGAGCATCGTCACCGGTTACGCCTACACCTCCACCAAGTTCCTGGACGGCGATCAGGCCAACAAAGGCAAGACCTTCAGCACCATCACGCCCAAGCACAACTACAACCTGTGGACCAAGTACGAGTTCACCGACGGTGCGCTCAAGGACTTCAGCGTCGCCGGTGGCGTGCGTGTGGTCAGCGACACCTACTACCAGCGTGACGTGAAGTTCCAGCAAGGCGGCTATGCCGTTACCTCGGCGCAGGTCGGCTACAAGTTCAACGAACACCTGTCGTCGACACTCACCGCCAACAACCTGTTCGACCGCAAGTACTACGACCGCGTCGATGCCTCCTGGGGCACCAACTTCTACGGCGACCCGCGCACCCTGACCCTGAGCCTGCGCGCGCAGTACTGATGGCTAAAAACTTCATCTGCAACAAGAAACCGGGCCGTTGTAGGAGCGAGCTTGCTCGCGATGGACTCAAGAGCGCTGCGTTTAGCCAGTAAACACGCGTTATCGTTAACGACCATCGCGAGCAAGCTCGCTCCTACAGTGGCCCGGTGGTGAAGAGTTTGCGCTTATCGTCAGGATTCCACCTGACGCTCGTGCGCGTCGGCCCTGAGCTGCTCGGTATCGACGCGGACAAACGTGGAGTCCCCGACAGCGGTCAGGACATCCCCGGCGAAAACCTCGCAAATGACCCGGCTTTTGCGCCCGACCTCGCCCTCGACTCTGGCACGCAGTGTCAGGGGGACACCCATCGGGGTGGGCTTGATGTACTTGATGCCCAGGTTACCGGTGACGCAGGTGATGTGGGGCAAGCTGCCCACCTCGCGTTGCTCTGCCCGGTAGTGATAAGCCATCGCTGCCCAGTTGGAGTGGCAATCGACCAGCATCGCGATCAAACCGCCGTAAACCAGACCCGGCCAGCCGCAGTACTTTTCATCCGGCACGTGCTGCGCCATGACATGCACCCCGTCTTCATGCCAGAAGCTCTTGATGTGCAGCCCGTGCGGGTTCTGGCTGCCGCAGCCATAACAAACGCCTTCGGGCGCGGCGATGTCTTGAAGCGAAGTGTGCTGCGTGGTCATAGCGTGTTCATCCTTATTACCGGGTGGTTGAAAGCGGACCGGGTCACCCCGGCCCGCAGCGCCTGATCAATATTGGCAGAAGCGAATCCGGTTGCCGAACGGGTCGTAGACTTGCAGCTCTTTGCCCCAGCCCTGCTGGACAATATCAGGGCGTCCATACCCGTAGCGCTTGCCCTGCAATTCGTCCCTGAGCAGTTCGATGTTTTGCATGGGCACGAACACCGTCGAGCCCGGGCTGGCATCACCGTGATGCTCGGAAAGGTGCAGTTGCAGGCCGTCGCGGCTGATGCCCAGGTACAGCGGCAGATCAGCCTCGAAACGATGCTCGAACTCGACGCTGAACCCGAGGAAATCCAGATAGAACTCGCGCGCCTTGGCTTCGTCGAAACTGCGCAGAATTGGAATGGGTTTGTCGAAAGTCACAGCAGGCGTGGACGGCGTACTTGCCTGGGAAAGCATCGCCGACGCGGTGTTCCAGTCCTTGTAGCCCAGTTGTTGCGCGACCAGTTCCAGCGCGGTGGAATGGGTCACCGCCTGATTGCGCTCCTCCAGCGAGGCGCGCAACTGTTTGGCCATTTGCTTGGCTTGCTCGATTGAAAACATGACTGCTCCTGTAGCCGAGATGCTTTGGTGCTCGCATTGCCAAACCTCGACCGTCAAGAGAGGCGACAGGGTTCGTACAAGAAGGAGATGCTTTCACCTTTCCCAACGGGAGCGAGCGGCGGGCAGCATCAGACCGATGTCGATGATACATAGCCGATAGGGGATGCGGAAGATGGCTCGGCAGAACCCTGTCCGAGGCCTGATGACTATTCCTTCAGGCGTGAAAATTGCTGAATCAGGAATGCGCTCACGGTGGCTGCGCAGCCAGCCCATGCGCAAGCCACCTGCCAATGCCTGAGTGGACCGAGCACGTCTCCCATCAGAAAACCGCTTGAAAGCAGAAACAGAAACAATGAAATGGCCGCCAGGGTGACGCGTGGAATCGCCATTGCCCACCGCCACCAGGCACCGGGTTCAAAGCGCCGCGTAACCCATCGAGTCAACCCTGTCAGCCCCGCCAGCAACGGCGCCGCAATCACCAGCAGGATCGGAATGATAAAGAGAGCCAGCGTGGGTTCGATTTCTCCGCCGTCCTCGCCGGGTGTGTAGAAGTTTTCTGCCCAGATGTCCCTGCACAGGGCGAAAGTCAGATAAATGACCGCGACAGGGGCGATGGGGAATATCAGGCAACTGATGAGGTTTTTTTTAAGATCCATCATTGAAGCGTCCTTGGTTTTTTCAGAGCTCCGTTCGATGAGGGCTCGCATATCAGCCATCATCCGATCGTGTGGGACATTCGGGCGCGGGTCGTCTATCGAAGCTTGCACCTTGGCGCGGAACCAACGGTCATGGCTGGCGGCCTGCTCTTCGGTCTCAAGCCCTGAAACGATGGGGGAAAAGTCGGCGCTCATAATGGCCTCCAGAGCCGCTGTCGTCATTGGCAATGATGAATGTCATTGGGTTAGCCAACCATTGCGTCGCGTCAGATCGTAAGGGCTGTACTTCCGACGGCCAACCGCAAACTGTCGTAGGATTCTTCCTGCCGATTCCGAGGATTTCAACGCTCTCTGACAAGGCAAAACAGCAGGTTAAAAACCACTCGATAGCGTCTGTTTAAGCGGCCTACAGGTTACTTTGTGAAAGCCACAACGCCTTGCGCCGTTGCCTACAGGTACGCCAGAATCCGCCGGCTTGTGCGCCTTGGGGGCCGTCGGTAACTTGATTCGGGTCACTGATTGTCAGTGATCGGGTTTAGTAGCCCGTGGTTTTATCAGCAAGGTGTAAAAGCTCTATCAGTCAGGCTTGCCTGAATTTGATGGTGGCTGTACGCAGGGCGCTTCGGCGCGCCGGTAAATGCTAATCTCCCCGGTCTACTAACCTGCGTCCAGCCGCCACCCTTCTTTTAGTAGAGAAGAATGAGCGGCTCCATTCAGGAGTAATCAGCCTATGTTCAAAGTAACGCCAAATCCGCCGGACTCCGACCCGGCCTCCCCGTACGAAAGCCCCGACTCCAAACAATTCCACGAAGCCGCCGAACGCGCGTTCAATCACTACCTCAACCCGGGCGCCAACATCATGGCTACCCCGCGCACACCCAGCACCATGTTCATCGTCAATCCCGAACTCAGTACCGAAACCCTGCTGGTGCACGCCTGCGAATCGCTGGCGTCGGCCAATGTCATGGCTAACGATCTGGTGGATCATCTGGAGGGGACGAGTCGCAATGCGCTGCTGGGGATTGCACAGGTGATCATGCTGGGGGAACTGGCGGTGAATCGGGCGCTGGATCGGCTTGATCCGCCCTGACCACAATCTCCAGATCACCGATAAACCTGTGGGAGCGGGCTTGCTCGCGAAGGCGGTGTGTCAGGCAACTTATGTGTCGGCTGAAATATCGCTTTCGCGAGCAAGCCCGCTCCCACAGGGGTACGACGTCGCTGATCACTAATATGTCAGGCCAAACTCTCGCCAATCTGCGCCGCCAGTTGCACCAGCATCCCCGGCACTTCCTGGACCATTTCGCCCATGCGCGCAAAGTCGTGGGTCATGCCGGTTTTTACCTCCAGCACCAAAGGTTGACCCGCCGTGCGCAGTTTCTCGGCCCAGGCCAGGCCTTCATCGAGCAACGGATCGTACTCGGCCAGCCACAGCACCGTCGGCGTCAGCCGTTGCTCGCACTCGGCGTACAAAGGCGAAAAACGCCAGTCGGTGCGGTCCGCTTCAGTGCGTTGGTATTGCTGGTAGAACCACTCCAGCGTGGTGGCCTCCAGCAGGTAGCCTTCGGCGAATCGTTCAAGGGACGGGCGCTTTTTTACCGCGTCGATCACCGGGTACAGCAGCACTTGCAGGCGCGGCACAAGCGGCCAGCCCAATGGGTCCTGGGCAATGGCGATGCACAGCGATGCCACCAGGCTGCCGCCGACGCTGTCCCCCGCCAGCGCAATGCGCCCCGCGTCCAGGCCCAACGCCTTGGCTCCGGTGATGGCCAGCCAACGGGTGATGTCTTCGGCATCGTGGTAAGCGGTGGGAAAACGGTGTTCCGGCGCCAGGCGATAATCCGCCGACAACACGGCAAACTCCCCCGCCAGCGCCAGACGCCGGCACAGGGTGTCGTGGGAATCGAGGCTGCCCACCACGTAGCCGCCGCCATGGAAGTACAGCAACACCGGGCGCGGTTCGCTGTCCGGTTGCGGTTTGGCGTACAGCCGCGCATTGAGCACATGACCGTCCCGCGCAGGAATGCTGACCGCCGTAACCGTCAACGTGCCCGTCGGGGCCGCATCGAGCAACTGTGAAGTCTGTTCGAACTGCTGCCTTGCTTCGCCGGGGCTCAGCTCATGCATGGGTTGGCTTTTGCCGCTGAGGCGGCCGAACTCGGCCAGCTCTAGAAATCCTTCGATGTCCGGGTGCAGTGCCATGGGCGGTAGTCTCCAAAAATAAACAGGCTCGCCCAATAAACGAACCGTGAGGGCCGTTCATTAGGGCGAGCCTGTTTTTGTCGCGGGCAAGCCCTAGAGCTGCGGCACCACCTCCCGGCCCAGCGCCGCCACCACTGCGTCCAGACATTCGCCCTGCTGCAGGATATCGAAGTGGCCGGCCGTTACCGTTTGCACCTTGCGCAGCCGTGGTTGCTGGCGCTCCAGGGTCGCGCGTTCGGTCGTCGGGTTGCCATCGGCCCACCAGCAATGCAGTTCGGCCTGAGGAATCGGCAGGCTTTCGACCTGCCGCGACAGCGCCTTCAACCGCGTGCTGACCATGAACGTCTGGGCCAACTCATCGGCACCGAGCAGCGCATAACCGCTGGCCTGATCGCTTTCGCTGTCGATCACCGCGCGAATGATCCGCGCCACGGCGTCGTGGTCCCCCGCCGACTCGCTACTCAACACCCGGGCGATCACCTCGCCATCCATGCCCAAGGTTGCACCGAGGAACTCGGCCAGATCCGCGCGCCACTCATTCGGGCCGGCGACGGCATTGGCCTGGGTCGGCACAAAGCTATCCACCAGACCGACGAATGCCACACGCTGGCCCAGCTGTTCGAACAGGTCACTCACCATCAACGCCAACGCCCCGCCCAGCGACCAGCCCAGCACGTGGTACGGGCCCTGGGGTTGCCGGGCGCGGATCGCCTCAACGTAGTCGGCGGCCATCTGCGCAAGCGAGGTGTCGTGCCACTGCCGGTCGAGCAGCATCCGGCATTGCACGCCATACACCGTGCGTTCGCCCTCCATGCGTCGGGCCAGTGGCTCGTAATCGAACACTGTGCCGAAACCGGCATGCAGGCAGAACAGCGGCGGTTGGTCGTCAACCACCTGGTTGAGCAGCAACAGCGGTTGCGGACTCTGCCGCACGGGCTGTTCATCGACACCGGACAACCCGGCAATCGTCGGCTTGGCCATCATGTCCCTCAGCTTGAGCTGGAAACCAGGCTCATTCAGGGCACGGACTTTCGAGATCACCTTGAGGGTGCGCAGCGAATCGCCGCCCAACTCGAAGAAGTTGTCGGTGATGCCGACCTTCTCGATGCCCAATACCTGCTGCCAGATGTCCGCCAGCGCCCATTCCAGCGGTGTGCGCGGGGCCACGTAGTCGCGACCGGTGAAGGCCGGATCCGGCAAGGCCTTGCGGTCGAGCTTGCCGTTGGGGGTCAGCGGGAAGCGCGGCAGCACTACGACCTGCGTCGGCACCATGTAGTCGGGCAGGCTTTCGCGCAACGCCGCCTGGCAACGCGGGCCGAGGCCATCGTCGGCAGCCGCCACCACGTAACCCACCAGTTGCGGCCCCTGGCCGTTGTCACGCACCACCACCAACGCGTCGTTGACCCCGGCCTGCTCGCGCAGTTGCGCTTCGATTTCGCCCAGTTCGATGCGGAAGCCGCGCACCTTGACCTGGTGGTCGATACGCCCGACGTAATCGAACACGCCATCCTCGCGACGGCGCACCAGGTCGCCGGTGCGGTACAGGCGCCCGCCCTCGGTGCTGAACGGGTCGGCGACGAAGCGCTCGGCAGACTGCCACGGGTGGCGATGGTAGCCGCGCGCGACACCCCGCCCGCCGATGTACAGTTCGCCGACCATGCCCACCGGCAGCGGGTTGAGGTCCATGTCCAGCACATGCAGGCTGCGGGTGCCGACGCGCCGGCCGATCGGCGCATACATCGCCTGGCAGTGGCCGTCGGCGGCGATTTTCCACAGCAGCGGCGTGACCACGGTTTCCGTCGGGCCGTAGCCGTTGACCAGGTATTGCGGCTTGAGTGTGTGCTTGACCCGTTCGAAGGTGGCGTCCGGCACCGCATCGCCACCGAAGCAATAGATGCGCACCGGCGGTGGATCGCCACCCTGCAACTCGGCGTGTTCGGCCAGTTGCAGCAGGTACGCCGGCGGGAAGCAGGCGACGCTGATGCGCTGGTGATGCAGCACCGCCAGGGTCTGCTCGGCGGTCCACAGGGTGTTGTCGCGGATCACCAGGGTCGAGCCGCTGATCAGCGCGGTGATCCAGCGTTCATGGGCACCGTCGAAGGCGAACGACATGAAATGCAGCTCGCGATTGTCCGGGTCCATCTCGTACAGCTCGGCGATGGCTTGCACGTGCATGCTCAATGGCCCATGGGCGACGGCGACGCTTTTCGGCTTGCCGGTGGAGCCCGAGGTGTAGATCAGGTAGGCCAGTTGCTCGGCGTGCACAGAACACGAACGCAGCGTCACATCGACATCAAGGTTCAGGCGATCTACGGCGACCATCGCCGTGCCCGGATTGAGTTGCGCGCTATCGCGCAGCCGCTCCTGGGTCAGCAACAGGCGCATGTCGCTGTCGGCCATCATGTAGCGCAAGCGTTCCTGCGGGTATTGCGGGTCCAGCGGCACGTAGGCGGCGCCGCACTTCATCACCGCCAGCAGCGACACCACCAGCTCCAGCGAGCGCTCCATGAACACGCCGATCACGTCTTCGACCTGCACGCCTTGTTCCAGCAGATGCGCCGCCAGGGCATCGGAGCGACGGTCCAGCTCGGCGTAGCTCAACTGCTCGGCGTCGCGCTCGGCGTAACTGAGCACCAGCGCCGTGTGATCCGGTTGCAGTCGCGCACGCTGGCGGATCAGCTCGTGCACCGGCGTCTCGTCACCCTCGGCCACCACCGGTAGTTCGCCGTCCAGCGCCCGGCCTTCGTCCAGGGTCAGCAGGCCCAGCTCACCGACGGCGCGCCCGGCGTCGTCGCACAGACGCTGCATCAGGCTTTCCATGTGGCCGCGCAGGACTTCGACGGTCGCCAGATCGAACTGATCGCGCTGGTGCATGTACTCGATGCGCAGCCCTTCATCGAGGCTGACCATCAGGTCCATGGCGAAGCTGGTCAGGCCGAAATCGGAGACGTCCTCGAAACGCAGGGAGTCGCCGTTCCACTCGCGCAGGGTGCGGTCCACCGGCTGGTTTTCGAACACGATGATGCTGTCGAACAACGACTGCCCGCCCTGCCCGGCCCAGCGCTGGATATCGCTGAGCGGGGTCTGCTGGAAGTCGCGGATGTCGAGGTTGTAGGCCTGGATTTCCCGCAGCCAGTCGCCGACGCTGACCTCAGTCGGCACACTGTTGACCACCGGCAAGGTGTTGATGAACAGCCCGAGCATGTTCTCCGAGCCGTTGAGGGTTTCCGGGCGGCCGGACACGGTGGCGCCGAAGGTCACCGTGCGCTGGCCGGTGTAGCGCTGCAACAGCAGCAGCCACGCGGCTTGCACCAGGGTGTTGAGGGTCACTTGCTGTTGCTGGGCAAACGCCTGCAAACCCGCAGTCTGCACGGCGCTCAGGTGCGTATAGATCGCGTGATAACCGGCTTGCGGCGCCTTGACCGGCAGTGCGCGGGCCAGGTGCGTGGCGCCTTCGAGATTATTGAGTTTGTCTTTCCAGAACGCCTCGCTGGCCTCGGCGACTTGCTGGCCGAGCCAGTCGATGTAGTCGCGATAGGCGGCCACCGGCTCGTGCTCGTCACCGCTGTAATGGCGCAACACTTCACCGATCAGGCGCGACACGCTCCAGCCGTCCATGAGGATGTGGTGGTAGGTCCAGATCAGGCGATAGCGGTCGTCCTCCAGACGTACCAGCAACAGGCGCAACAAGGGTGCGCGGTTCAGCGAGAAGCCGCGTTCGCGCTCCTCGAGGGCCAGTTCGCGTACACGCCCGAGCTGATCATCCAGCCCGCGCCAGTCCAGTTCGGTCAGCAGCGAAGGCGCATCGCGCAGCACCACTTGCAGCGGTTCCTTGTCGCCTTCCCAGAGGAATGCGGTGCGCAGAATCCCGTGACGCCGGGCGGCGTCGGCCAAGGCTTCACGGAAACGCGCGCCATCAACCCCGCGCACGCCCACTTCGATCTGGTTGACGTACAGCCCCGAGTCGCCGTCCTGCACCGAGTGGAACAGCATGCCCTGCTGCATCGGCGACAGCGGATAAACATCCTCCACTTCGTCTGCCGTCAATTCCAGCGCCTGATATTGCGCTTCACTCAGTTCGATCTTCGCTACCGGTTCAACCACAGTCGGCGCGGCTTGATCCGCCGTGAGCGGTTGAGCGACCGTGGCCAGTTCGGCGATGGTCGGGTGGCTGAATACGTCCTTGGGGGAAATGCTCAACCCGGCCTTGCGCGCGCGGCTGACGGCTTGGATCGAGACGATGGAATCGCCGCCCAGTTCGAAGAAGTTGTCTTGCATGCCAATCTGCGGCACTTCGAACAATGCTTGCCACACTGCTTGCAGCGTTGTTTCCACGGCATTGCGCGGCGCGATGTATTCACGCACTTGCTGATCCGGTTGCGGCAATGCGCGGCGGTCGAGCTTGCCGTTGGGCGTCACCGGCAACTGGTCGAGCAGCAGCACGTGGCTTGGCTGCATGTGCTCGGGCAGTGCGTTGCGCAGGTGTTGCTTGAGTGGATCGAGGGCGGCATCACCTGTGACGTAAGCCACCAACTGCTTGGACTTGCCAATGTCGAGAGCGATCACCACGGCCTCGCGCACCGAAGGATGCTCCTGCAGGCAGGCTTCGATTTCCCCCAGTTCGATGCGTAAACCGCGGATTTTCACTTGATGGTCGATGCGCCCGACGTATTCGATCACGCCGTCCTCGCGGTAACGCGCCAGGTCTCCAGTGCGGTACAGGCGCTCGCCCTGCTCACCGAAGGGGCTGGCAACGAAACGCTCGGCGGTCAGGTCCGCACGGTTGTGATAACCACGGGCCAGGCCGATGCCGCCCAGGTACAGCTCACCCACGCAACCCTGCACCTGCGGTTGCAGGCAGTCGTCGAGGATGTAGGTCACCAGGTTGGCAATCGGATAACCGATCGGCACGCTGAAGCCGCCGTCGTCGACACAGGTCCAGTGGGTCACGTCGATGGCCGCTTCGGTCGGGCCGTAGAGGTTGTACAGGCCGACGTTCGGCAGCACGCGGAACAGGCTGTGCTGCAAGTCCGCCGACAAGGCTTCGCCGCTGCACAGGATCTGCCGCAGGCTGGCGCAACGCTCGAAGCCTTCGCCCTGGACAAACGCCTGCAACATCGACGGCACGAAATGCAAGGTGCTGACCTGGTACTGCTCGATCAGATTGACCAGTTGCGCCGGATCACGATGGGCACCCGGTTCAGCCAAGGCCAGGCGTGCGCCCACCATCAGCGGCCAGAAGAACTCCCAGACCGACACGTCGAAACTGAACGGGGTTTTCTGCAACACGGTGTCGCGCCCGTCCAGTGGGTACGCGCCCTGCATCCACGCCAGACGGTTGTACAAGGCATCGTGACGGTTGGCCGCGCCCTTGGGTTTGCCCGTGGAGCCGGAGGTGTAGATCATGTAGGCCAGCGATTGCAGCTCGACCACGCAGGGCAGGTTTTCTTCGCTGCGGCCTTCAAGCAACGGCGCCATGTCGTCCAGGCAGATCGCGGTGGTGGCGGCTGGAATCGGCAACTGTTGCAGCAGATGCCGCTGGGTCAACAGCAGGTGCACGCCGCTGTCATCGAACATGTGTTCCAGGCGTTCGCGCGGGTAGTCCGGGTCCAGCGGCACGTAGGCGCCACCGGCCTTCATGATCGCCAGCAGGCCGATCACCAGCTCCAGCGAACGCTCGGCGGCAATGCCCACCAGCACTTCGGCGCCGACGCCCTGGCTGCGCAGGTAGTGCGCCAGCCGGTTGGCCTGTTGGTTGAGTTCGCGATAGCTGAGGGTCTGGCTGGCAAACACCAGGGCCGGGGCCTGCGGGGTTTGCAGCACCTGGGCTTCGAAGCACTGGTAGACCGGGCGCACGTCCGGCCAGGCCTGCGCGGTGCAGTTGAAGCCTTCGACTTGCTGCGCCGTTTGTGCGGCATCGAGCAGGCTCAAGCGCCCCAAGGGTTGCTGCGGCGCACTGACCATGGCATCGAGCAACGCCAGCAGACGTGTGCTCAAGCCTTCGATGGCCTCGGCGCTGAACAGCGCCGTGTCGTAGTTGAAACGCAGGTCCAGGCATTCACCCAGCTCGGCGGCGATGGCCAGGGGGAAGCTGGTCTGGTCGTGGTGGCTGATGCCGGAAAACTTCAGCGCGCTGGCATTACCCTGCTCCAGCGCTTGCGCCACCGGATAGTTTTCGAACACCAGCAAGGTGTCGAACAGCGCTTCGCCAGAGTGACCGGCCCAACGCTGCACATCCGCCAGCGGCGTATATTCGACTTCGCGCAACCTGAGGTTGAGTGCCTGGACTTCATCGATCCATTGGCTGACCGTACGCTCGGGGTGCGGTGTGGCGATCACCGGCAAGGTGTTGATGAACAGACCTATCTGCTGCTCGATGCCCTGCAACTCGCTCGGACGCCCCGACACGGTGGCACCGAACGCCACCGTTTGCTGCCCGGTGTAGCGCTGCAACAGCAACAGCCACGCCGCTTGCAGCAGGGTGTTGGGCGTGACGCGGGCCTGACGGGCAAAGCCGCTCAGGCGCTCGGTGGCGGCGCGGTCCAGGCTCAGGTGCAGGGTGCGATGAGCATCACCCTGCCCCGCAACCGGCCCCGGCAAGGCGCCGGCCAGTCGCGTCGGCTCGGTGAACGACTGCAATTGCTCCAGCCAGAACGCTTCGCACGCGGCGCGATCACGGCTGCCCAGCCAGGTCATGTAATCGCGATAACTGCCAACACTCGGCGCGGGTATGACGCCGGAATACCGCTGCAGCACTTCGCCGAACAACTGAGAAGTACTCCAGCCGTCCAGCAGGATGTGGTGGTTGGTGAAGATCAGGTGATGGCTGTCATCGGCGGTCTGCACCAGGGTCAGGCGCAGCAAGGGTGCTGCCGTCAGGTCGAAACCGCGCAAACGGTCGTCCTCGGCCACGCGATCCAGCGCTTCAGTAGCGTTGGTTTGATCGCGCCAATCGAGCACGGTCAGCGGCAGCGTGGCGTCGGCCAGGATCACTTGCAGCGGCCGCGAGCCGTTGCTTTCGCTGAAGAACGCCGCGCGCAGCACTTCATGGCGCTGCAGCGTCTGTTGCCAGGCATCGCGGAACGCCTCGACGTCGAGACCCTGCACATCCACGCGCATCTGCGGCACATAGGCCCCGGCATCCGGGGCGAACAGGCTGTGGAACAACATGCCTTGCTGCATCGGCGACAGCGGCAGGATGTCTTCGATCTGGCTGGCCGCCAGCGACAAGGCATCCAGCTGCGCCTGATCGACGCGCACCAGCGGCACGTCGCTCGGGGTCAACCCGCCGGCACCGCTCAGGCAATGTTCGATCAGTTGTTGCAGTTCCAAGGCGTAGGCATCGGCCAGACGCTGCACCGCCTGCGGCTTGAACACTTCACCGCTGAAGGTCCAGCTCAGGCGCAGTTGCCCGGCGTAGACCTGGCCGTTGATGCTCAGGCCCCGGTCCAGTTCGGCCGATGCGCCCTGCTCGGCGCCACCGTTTTCCCGGGCCGGGCGCCATGGCGCCTGTTCGTCGAAACTGGCGTCGAACTGGCCCATGTAGTTGAAGGTGACCTGCGGCGACGGCAGATCCTCAAGGCCGGCGTCGGCCAGATAACGCAGGATGCCGAAGCCGATACCTTTGTCGGGCACGGCGCGCAGCTGTTCCTTGACCGCTTTGATGCTGCCGGCCAGATCAGTGGCCGGGGTGAGTTTCACCGGGAAAATCGAGGTGAACCAGCCCAGGGTGCGGGTCAGGTCGATGTCGTCGAACAGGTCTTCACGGCCGTGGCCTTCCAGCTTCACCAGGGTCGAAGTTTGACCGGTCCATTGGCCCAGCACCCGCGCCAGCGCCGTCAGCAACAGGTCGTTGACCTGGGTGCGGTAAGCCGCCGGGGCATCTTGCAACAGTTGGCGGGTCAAGGTGCTGTCGAGCACGGTTTCCACGCTGACGGCGTGCTGGCTGGCCAGGCTGCCTTGGGGATTGTCGGCAGGCAGTTCAACTTGCACGTCGCGGTACTGGTCTTGCCAGTAAGTGGCCTGGCTGGCCAACCCGGCACATTGCGCATGGGATTGCAGGCGAGCGGCCCAGGCCTGGTAGGCGCTGGTTTTCGCTGGCAGACGCAGGGGTTGAGCTTGCTGCGCCTGTTGATACGCGGTTTGCAAATCTTCCAGCAGCAATCGCCAGGACACGCCGTCCACCGCCAGGTGATGCACCACCAGCAACAGGCGCTGACCCGCCGCACCCATGTCCACCAGCAAGGCACGCAACAGCGGGCCGTCCTGCAGGTTCAGGCTGGCCTGCGCGGCGTTGCACAGTTCCAGCAGTTCATCGGCGTTGGCGGCCTGGCGCAGCCACAGCACCTCGGCGCTGCTCCACTGCTCGGCCTGGGCCTGTTGCCAGACGCCGTCGACAATACGCAAACGCAGGCGCAATGCATCGTGATGCTCCACCAATGCAGTCAAGGCCTGTTGCAGGCTGGCGCTGTCCAGCGGCTCGCGCAGTTCCAGCAGCAGCGACTGGTTCCAGTGATGACGGGCCTTGATGTCTTGCTCGAAGAACCAGTGCTGGATCGGCGTCAGCAACACCTCGCCACGCACCGGTTCCTGATCGATCACCAGCCCGGCACTGCGTAAAGCGACCTTCGCCAGGCTCTGCACGGTCTGGTGCTGGAACAGGTCCCGCGGGGTGATGCGAATCCCGGCCTGACGCGCGCGGCTGACCACCTGAATCGAGATGATCGAGTCGCCGCCCAGTTCGAAGAAGTTATCGTCGATGCCTACGCGCTCGAGCTTGAGCACGTCTTGCCAGATCGCCGCCAGCTCGGTTTGCAGCGCATCCATCGGTGCTGTGTACGCCTGCTGCGCCAGCGCCGCGTCGGGCTTGGGCAATGCAGCGCGATCCAGTTTGCCGTTGCCGGTCAGCGGCCATTGGTCGAGTTTGATCAGATGCGCCGGCACCATGTAATCCGGCAAACCGGCCTGCAAATGTTCGCGCAGGGACTGGCGTAGATCGCTGTCGTCGCCGGTCGCGGTGAACCACGCGACCAACTGCTGGCTGCCATTGACCTCGGGCGCCAGCACCAGCGCTTGTTCGATGGCCGGATGGCTTTGCAGGCGATCCTGGATTTCCCCCAGTTCGATGCGGAAACCGCGAATCTTCACCTGATGGTCGATACGCCCGGCGTACTCGATGCTGCCATCGGCGCAGTACCGCGCCAGATCGCCAGTGCGGTACAGGCGCGCGCCCGACTCGGCGGCGAACAGGTCCGGGACAAACCGCGTGGCGGTCAGGTCGGCACGCTGGTGATAGCCGCGAGCAAGGCCGGCGCCGCCGACGTACAACTCACCCACGCAACCCTTGGCCACCGGATTCAGGCGCGGGTCGAGCACGTACCAGCGCAGGTCGCCGATCGGCTCCCCCAGCGGCGAGCTGTTGGCTCCGTCGAGGTCGGCGCGGGACAGCGCTCGGTAGGTCACGTGCACGGTGGTTTCGGTGATGCCGTACATGTTGATCAGCAACGGCTGCCGGTCATCGAAGGCGTCGTACCACGGACGCAGGCTGGCCACGTCCAGCGCCTCGCCGCCGAACACCACGCATCGCAGGGCCATGTTTTGCGCGTTGGCGCAGGCGAACGGCAGCAACTGGCGGAAGGCCGAGGGCGTCTGGTTGAGTACGGTGATGCGCTCGTCACGCAGCAAGCGGGCGAAGTCCTCCGGGGAGCGGCTGACTGCGTGGGGCACCACCACCAGTTTACCGCCGTAGAACAACGCGCCAAAGATTTCCCACACGGAAAAGTCGAAGGCATAGGAGTGGAACAGGCTCCACACATCCTGCGCATTGAAACCGAACCAATGTTCGGTGGCGCTGAACAGCCGCGTCAGGTTGCTGTGGGGCAGCAGCGTGCCTTTCGGTTTGCCGGTGGAACCGGAGGTGTAGATGACATAGGCCAGGTTCGCTGGCGCGGTCAGGTTCGGCAGGTTGTCGGCACTGGCCTCGGACAGCCAGTCGCCTGCGTGATCGAGGCAGATCACTTCAATCTCTTCGTTCAACGGCAGGCGCGGCAACAGCGCGGAATCGGTCAGCAACAGGCGCGTGCCGCTGTCGGCGAGCAGGTAGGCCAGGCGATCCTGCGGGTACTCCGGGTCCAGCGGCACGTAGGCGCCACCGGCCTTGAGGATCGCCAGCAGGCTGACGATCATCTCCAGCGAACGCTCTAGGGCGATGCCCACCAACACGTCCGGGCCGACGCCGCGCTCGCGCAGGCGATGGGCGATGCGGTTGGCGCGGCGGTTCAGTTCGGCGTAAGTGAGGGTGACGCCGTCGCAGGTCACGGCAATGTTGCTCGGGTGCGCGGCGGCCTGGGCTTCGATCAGTTGATGGGCGCACAGCAGGTTCGGCTGATCGCTGGTCAACCCGGCAGTGCGATTCCAGTCGAGCAAGGTGGCCTGCTGCTCGGAGGTATCGAGCATGCACAGGTCCGCCAGGGCAACCGTACTGTCAGTGCAAATCGCCTGTAACAGGTTCAGCCAGTGCCGGCCGAGACGCTCGATGGTCGAGGCGTCGAACAGTTCGGTGGCGTAGACGAACGACGCGTGGATGCCCTCGTCGCCATCGACGGTGTCGAGCATCAGGTCGAACTTGGTGGTTTTCTCATCCCAGATCAGCGGTTCGACACTCAGCTTCGACAAGTCCCAGCGTTGCGGGCCGCCACTGTCGCGCTGGTGGTTGAACATCACCTGGAACAGCGGCATGTGGCTCAGGCTGCGCTCCACACCCAGGCCATCGACCAGTTGCTCGAACGGCAGGTCCTGATGGGCCTGTGCGCCGAGTGCCGCGGCCTTGATCTCGGCCAGCAATTGCCCAAACGGCTGGTCGGCCCGTGGCTGGCTGCGCAGCACCTGGGTGTTGACGAAAAAGCCCAGCAGGTTTTCCACGTCCTGGCGGGTGCGGTTGGCAATCGGCACGCCGACACGGATGTCCTGTTCGCCGCTGTAGCGGTGCAACAACGTCTGCAACGCCGCCATCAGTAGCATGAACAAGGTGCAGCCTTCGCGGCGGGCGAGCTCACGCAACTGCGCGGTCAATGCGGCAGAAACTTCCAGCTCGACGCTGGCACCCTGCTGGCTCGGGATCGCCGGGCGACGACGGTCGGTCGGCAGATTCAGTGGCGGATGTTCACGGCCCAACTGTTCGCGCCAGTAATCGAGCTGACGTTCGGCCTCGCCGGCCTCCAGCCACAGGCGCTGCCAGCGGGCAAAGTCGGCGTATTGGATGCCCAGCTCTGGTAGCTGCGGGGCCTGCCCGGCACTTAGCTGTGCATAGAGTCGGGTGAACTCCTGCAACAGGATCGGCAGCGAGCCGCCGTCGGTGACGATGTGGTGGAAGGTCAGCACCAGCACATGTTGCTGTGCATCGAGGCGGATCAAGCGGCAGCGCATCAACGGGCCGCGCTGCAGGTCGAACGGCTGCTCGGCGTTGAGGGCGATCTGCCGTTGCAGTTCGACCTCGTCGCCAGCCCTGACTTCGACCAGCGGCGCATCCATCCGTGGGTGAATCTTTTGCAGCACTTGCTGCTCATCGAAGACGAAGGTAGTGCGCAGCACTTCGTGACGCTGTACCAGCGCGCCCAGGGTTTGCGCCAGCGCCTCAGGGTTGAGCTCGCCGCTAAGGCGGAAGGCACCGGTCAGGTTGTAGGCGGTGGCCTGGGGCTGCATCTGCCAGAGGAACCACAAGCGCTGCTGCGCGTAGGACGCTGGCAACGTGTCGACGGCGCGGTCCCGTGGTGGGATCGGCAGCAGTTCCAGGGTCAGCCCCTGGGCGTGCATCTTTTGTTGCAACGCACGCCGGGCGTCCGCGCTCAAGCCGCAGAAACGCTGGGCCAGGGTCATCATTCTGTCCGGTGCAGCACTCATTGCGCGTGTTCCTCATCCACTTCGTCGAACAACGCTTCGAGGGCGTCTACATCGTTTTCTTTATGTTCACTGTGCTCACGGAACTGCTCGATCTGCGCCGCCAGTCGTTCCAGGGTGTCACCGTCGAAAAACAGCTTGAGCGGGATCGCCAGGTTCAGTTCTTCCTGAATCCGCGCACGAATGCGCGTGGCCAGCAGCGAGTGCCCGCCGAGTTCGAAGAAGTTGTCGTGCACGCCGACACGCTCCACGTGCAGCGCTTCGGCCCAGATCGCCGCCAGGGTTTTTTCCAGTTCGTTGCGCGGCGCGATGAAGACGCTGCGGCGCACATCGAGATCGAGCAAGGCCTGGCGATTGAGTTTGCCGTTGGGCATCAGCGGGAAACGCTCCAGCACCTGCAAGCGCGTCGGCTGCATGTGCTCGGGCAGCGCTTCGGCCAGATAGCTACGCAATTCGTTGAGGCGGATGTCGTCGGTGTCGGCCGGGGACACCACGAAGCCCAGCAGTTGCGGACCGGTCGGGGTTTCCCGGGCAATCACGGCGGCGTCTTCGATGCCCGGCGCGTTGCGCATGGCCGACTCGATTTCGCCCAGTTCAATGCGGAAGCCACGGATTTTCACTTGATGGTCGACCCGGCCCAGATACTCCAGCACGCCATCGGCGCGATAACGCGCCAGGTCGCCGGTGCGGTACAGGCGCTGGCCCGCCGCCTTCGCGAACAGGTCGGGGACAAAACGCTCGGCCGTCAGCGTGGCCCGTCGCAGATAGCCCCGGGCGATGCCGGCCCCACCGACATACAACTCGCCTTCGACGCCCACGGCCACTGGTTGCAGGTCCGGGCTGAGCACGTGGAGGCGCATGCCGGCAATCGGCTGGCCGATCGGGATGTTGTCATCGTCCTGATCAAGCGGCAGTTCCCAGGCCGAACACCACACGGTGCCTTCGGTCGGGCCGTATTCGTTGACCAGCGCCACCCCCGGCAATGCCTCGCGATGTCGCTGTAGCAGTGCGTTGCCGCAGGCTTCACCGGCGACGATCACACAGGCCAACGCCTGACGGTCGAGGTGCTCGAGAATCTGCGCGTGGTAGGACGGCAGGGTCAGGTAATGGGAAACCTCTTCGCGCTGGATCAACTCGGCCAGTCGGGCCGGATCCTTGTAGCTGTCTTCGTCCGGCAGGCACAGGGTCGCGCCCTGCCCCAGCGCCCAGAAAACCCCGGCCACCGAGCTGTCGAAGGAGAACGACGAGAGCATCAGGAAAGCCCGCAGCGGCTGGCGATAAAAAGCATTGCGCGCCAGGGTCGAGGCCACGGCGTTGGCATGGCTGATCATCACGCCCTTGGGTTTGCCGGTGGAACCAGAGGTGTAGATGACGTAGGCCAGATTGGCGCTGTCGCCCTGTGGCTCTGGCCGGGTTGGCGCAGCGGACCAGACTTCGGCCCCCGGCATCAGGGAAACAATCCGTTCACTGTGCAACGTTTCGGGTAGCGGCTGGCAGGCCAGCACATGGCGCGCGCCGGTATCGGCGAGCATGAACGCCAGACGTTCGATCGGGTAGTTCGGGTCCAGCGGCAAGTACGCGGCGCCAGCCTTGAGCGTGCCCAGCAACGCGATGACCATTTCCAGGGAGCGCTGGCCGTAGACCGCCACGATCTGGTCCGGCGCCACGCCTTGGGTGTGCAGGGTATTGGCCACTTGGTTGGAGCGCGCATCCAGTTCGGCATAGGTCAGGCGCTGACCGTTGACGCTCAGGGCGATGCGTTGCGGATGCAGGCGCGCCTGTTCACTGAACAGATCCTGCAGGTAGCGACACGGCAATGCCTGCTCGGTGGCATTCGGGTTGAAGCCTTCGATCAGGCGAGTCCGTTGCGCAGCACTCAGCAGATCAGCCTGAGCCAGGGTCAATTCGGGCGACCCCAGCAATTGGCGGCTGAACTCGACAAACTGCTCCAGCCATTCGGTCAGCATTGATTCGGGCAGCGCAGCGTCAAGACACGACAACTGCAACTGATCGCCCTGCATCCGCAGGCGCAGGACTTCGGGGTTACCGTCATCCACCTCGATAGCGCTTTCAATGGCGGCCTGATAGACGAAGCCGTAACGCAACGGCGCGGTGCCTTCGGCGCTCAGTTCGAATTCATTGAGGCAATCGAGCCACGACAGCGACTGTTCGACGCTGGCGGCAAACGCCACCAACGCTTGCGCCAGGGTCTGCTGGCTGCGGTGTTCGAAAGCCACCGGCAAACGCCGGGCGAAGCGTCCGAGGGTGGCGATGGTTTGCTCGTTGCGCCCCTCCACCTGCCAGCCCATCAGCAGCTTTTCCTGATGGCCGATGCGCGCAACGAATGCGGTCCACAGCAAAAGCGCCAATTGCTCTGCCTCAACGCCAGCTCCGGCAGCGACCCGTTGCACGCCAGCCAGCCATGGGGCGTCAATCAACGTTGCCCAACGACGAACCAGGGTGACGTCGACGGCTCTTTCGAACGGCAAGCGATGAACCACGGCGAACTGCTGTTGCAGATTGCGCCAGAACGCCGCGCCCTGGTGGCCGATGTCTTCTTCGCGCAGTTCTTCCTGCCATGCGCTGTAGTCCAGGTATTGCAGCGCGTCCTCGTCGTCGCCCAGGGTTTCACCGCGCAACAGGCTGCCCAGTTCACTCGCCAGCACCCGCAGCGATGCCTCGTCGAAGCTGCATGCCGGGGCCAGCAGGGTGATGAACGGCTGCCCTGCTCCGTCTTCAACGTGTGCCACCACCAGCGCCTGACTCGAATCTTCAACCATTGCTTCGCGACTGCGGCTCAAGGCCTCGGCCACCGAAGGCTGGTTACCCAGCAGTGTGAGCGGCAAGCCATCGCACAGGCTTTGCACCGGCCACTTCATGCCCGGCAGGCGGCGGTACAGCGTGCGCAGGATTTCATGGCGCTGACCGAGGGCTTCCAGTGCCCGGCGCAACGCCCGTGCGTCCACTGCTTTGCCGACCGGCAACATTAGCGCGGCGAACAGCGGCCGTGCGCCCAACTCCTGGGCCCGCAAATAAAAGGCCTGCTGGGCCGAGGTCTGGAATACGTCTACCGAAGGTTCGAGGGCGGTGGTGTTCATGTCGGGTGTCCTTATTCCTGATCCAGGTCGGCGCTTTTCTGCGCGATGGCCATGGCCGTGAGGATTTTTCTGTAGCCGGTGAATTCGTTGCGCGCATGCACGCTGAGGATGTTGTCGAGCAGCACCACGTCGCCCTTCTCCCAAGCAAACTCGACCATCACCTCGCGGTAGATGCCTTGCAGGTGGCGGATCACATCGTCGGGAATCGGCGAGCCGTCGCCGAAGAAGGTGTTTTGCGGCAGGTCCTGCGGGCCGAATTCACGCAGCAGGTTGTCGCGGATGCTGTCCGGCAGGGTCAGTGCGTTGAAGAAAGTGCCGTGGTTGAACCAGATGCGCTCGCCGGTCAGTGGATGGCGCACGATGGCCGGGCCGTTTTGCCGCGTGCGCAGGCGGTTGCCCGACTTCCATTCCGCCTGGATGCCGATCTTGGCGCAGTACGCCTCGACTTCTGCGCGGTCCTCGCTCTGGAACACGGTCTGCCACGGCAGGCCCATGCCGTCACCGTAGTTGCGCACGTACTGAATGCGTTTGCGCTGGAATTCCTCGCGCACTGCCGGGTCGATCCGCGCCAGAATCTGGCGGGTATCGCCGAATGGCGTTTCACCGCCGGTGGCCGACGGCGTGTCGCAGTAGAAGTACAGGTGACGCGGGAACACCGGCGAGTACGAGTGTTCGTTGTGCGGGAAGATTTTTTCCGGCGCCGGGTAATCGGTGGAGCTGTAGATCTTGAACTGGCCGCTGATCTGGGTCCGTGGCGAGGCGCGGAACAGGTACTCCAGGGCGCCGCCGGAAATTGCATCGACGCAGCGGTTGAACTCGCTGATGTCCGCCACCTGGAAGCCACGGAACAGGATCACCGCGTGTTCCAGCAGCTTGCTTTCGATCAGCGCGCGATTCTGGGCCGCCCACTCCACCAGGCTCACGCCGGACACGGCCGGACGGCACACCAGTGGCATGCTCAGGCCTTCGAACATTGGCGCAAAACTCACCAGCCGCGTCGGATCGGTGGACAGGCTTTTGCGGGCACCACGGCCCATCCTGGGCATGGACTTGGTCGTTGAAACGGTCATAAACCCCTCCAGAAAATGTTGACGGCGGCGCTCAGAGGCGCCGCCGACTGAATCAGTCCGCCGCGGATTGCGCTGCCGGCGCGCCACGGTTCGCCGAGCGACGCTTGATCGCCATGGCGCCGCCGAGCAAGGCCTTGCGTTGCTCGTTCAAGCGCGCATCGGCACGGCGCTGCACATCGGCCGCCAGGTCCAGCAACTCGCCGACCTGCAACCCGTCAGCGCGTATCAGCGCTTCGAGTACCGCCCGGATCTGCTCGAACAAGGACTCCAGCGTGCTCGGCAGGTACTGGCCCACCGGCGTTTCGAAACTCAAGTGAATGTGCTCGGCATCGTTGTAGAACGCGGCGACCATGCCGATCTCGGCGGCCTGACGCCCGGACGGGAAGTCCTCAACCTGCAGGCCCTCCATCGACGGCAGGCGACCAACGCCTTCCTGGTAGATCAGCTTGATGTCGAACAGCGGCGAACGGCCGGCCCGGCGTGGCAGGCGCAAGGCTTCCACCAGACGCTCGAACGGCAGGTCCTGATGGTCCGAAGCCTCCAGCACCGCCCGGCGACAAACCTCCAGCAACTGCGCCGCCGACTGCTCGGCATCGACCTCCACTTGCAGTACTAATTGGTTAACGAAGAAGCCGACCATTTCTTCAAGCTCGGCTTGATTTCGGTTGGCGATATCGGTGCCGATGCGCACCCGACTGACCTCGGTACGCTGGCGCAGGACCAGGGTGAAACCGGCCAGCAGCAGCATGAACAGCGACAGATCGCGCTGTTGGGCAAAGTCGCGCAACTGCTGGCTGAGTTCGCCGCTGAAGGTGAAATGGGCACTGGCACCCTCTTGCGCCGCGCGCCCGTCACCATCGGCGGGCAACTCCAGTACCGCCTGTGGCTCGGCAAGGCGCTGCTGCCAGTAGTCAAGTTGGCGCTGCAACTCGCCGCCCTGCTCCAGCCACTGGCGCTGCCATTTGGCGAAGTCGGCGTACTGCACGCTGTGCGCCGGCAGTTGCGGAGTCTGACCAAGGTTGAGGGTTGGATAGAGCGTGACGAATTCATTGATCAGCACGCGGAATGACCAGTCATCGGCGACGATGTGATGCACTGTCAGCAACAGCACATGCTCGTCATCCGCGACCCGCAGCACCCGCACCCGCAGCAACGGACCGTGGCGCAGGTCGAATGGCCGGGCGACTTCCTCGCGGGCCAGTTGCTGCGCTTCGACATCCGGCGCCGGCCGATGCCGCAGGTCGCTGGCCTCGAAGCTCAACGGCAATTGCCCGTGGACCCGCTGCCAGGCCTGGCCGTCTTCTTCGTAAAAGGTGGTGCGCAACACGGCGTGACGCTGCACCAGGGTTTCGAAGCTGAGGCGCAGGGCGTCAAGGTTCAACTCGCCCCGCAGGCGCAAGGCACCGGGCATGTTGTACATCGAACTGTCCGGCTCCAGGCTCCACAGGAACCACAGGCGCTGCTGGGCAAAGGACAACGGCTGGCGTTCGCCAGAGGTGTCCGCCACCAGCGCCGGGCGTTCACAGCTGTGTTGCAGCACCTGCACCTGAGCGGCGAAATCCTCGAGGCGCGGATGTTCGAACAGGCTGCGCAGGCTCACCGACAGGCCCAGGCGCTGGCGGATCTGCGAGACGATTTGCGTCGCCAGCAACGAATGCCCGCCCAATTCGAAGAAGCTGTTTTCGCGGTCGACGCGACTGACCTGCAACACCTGCCGCCAGATCTGCGCCAGTTCGATTTCCAGCGCACCTTGCGGCGCACTGCCGACTTCGGCCTCCCAGACCTGCGGGGCCGGCAACGCGGCGCGATCGAGTTTGCCGTTGCGGTTGAGCGGCAACGCCGCCAGCAACACCAGTTGCGCCGGCAGCATGTAGTCCGGCAGGCGCTCGCCCAGGGCGCGGCGCACGGTGTCGGTGAGTTGACGCGCATCCGCCGCCAGCAGCCCGGCATCGGCCGGCACCACGTAGCCGATCAATTGCTTGCCGCCAACGCCTTCATGCACCAGCACCGCGGCTTCGCTGATCATCGGCAAGCCTTGCAGATGCGCTTCGAGCTCACCCAACTCGACCCGGAAACCACGGATTTTCACCTGATGATCGATACGCCCCAGGTACTCCAGCGCACCGTCCTCGCGATAGCGCGCCAGATCACCGCTGCGGTACAGCCGCGCACCCGGGGTGCTGAAAAACGGATCGGCGATGAAGCGCTCGGCGCTCAAGCCCGGTCGCTGGTGATAACGCTGGGCAAGGCCGGCGTCGCCACCGATGCACAACTCGCCGACGCAACCGGTCGGCAGCAGGTGACCTTCGCTGTCCAGTACGTACAGCGCACGCCCCGGCAGGGCTTTGCCGATGGGCACGCCAAGGTGATTGCGGGTATCGGCCAGCGTGCACTCATGGGTGCTGGACACCACCGTGGCTTCGGTCGGCCCGTAGGTGTTGAGCAGGCGCACATCGCCCAAACCGGCGGCGTGCCACAGTTTCAGGCCTTCCAGCGACATGGCTTCGCCGCCGACGTGGACCTGACGCAAGCGCCCCTTGTCCCGCTGCGGTTGCGCGGCCCACTCCTGAGCCAGCAGGAACCAGTAGGCCGCCGGCAAATCCGCCAGGGTCACGCCCTGTTCGATGATCTGGCGATAGAGGGTGTCGGTGTCCCACAGTTCATCGCCGCGCATCACCAGCGCCGCGCCCACGCACAGTGGCGGGTAGCACTGTTCGACAAAGCCGTCGAAGCTGAACGTGGCGAATTGCAGTACACGGTCTTGCGCGGTGAGTTGTGAATAGTCCGCCGCGATCACGCAAAACTCGCGCAGTGCGGCATGGGCCAGGCACACGCCTTTCGGCCGTCCGGTAGAGCCAGATGTGTAGATCAGATAGGCGAGGTCTTCGGCGCTGGCGAGGTTGACCAGGTTGTCGGTGCAATACCCGGTGCCTGCGCCCGGCTCCAGCGCCAGGCGTGGCAACCCTTGCGGTAGCGTCACATCGACCAGCAACCCCGGTTGCGCCAGCAGCAGGTCCATGCCGCTGTCTTCGATCATGTAGGCCAGGCGCTCGGCCGGGTAATCCGGGTCCAGCGGCACATAACCGGCGCCGGCCTTGAGGATCGCCATCAGGCTGACGATCATTTGCGCATTGCGCCGCACCGACAGACCCACCCGCTGCCCCGGCGCCACACCCTGGGCGCGCAGGCGATGGGCGAGCTGGTTGGCCTGGGTGTTGAGTTGGGCGTACGTCAGGCGTTCGTCACCGACCATCACCGCCAACGCATCGGGGGTGCGGGCCGCTTGTTGCTCGAAGCGCTGATGGGCCAGCAACGGACTGTCCAGTTGTGGTGCCGGTGGACGCGAGCCGCGTATTACCTGGGCTTGGGTCTGAGCGTCCAGCAGGCTGACGGCACCGAGCGCCTGTTGTGGCTGGGCAACAAATTGCGCCAGCACATGCAGCAGACTGGCGCCCAACTGGCTGATCTGCTCCGCGCTGAACCGGGTGCGGTCGAAACTGAAATCCAGGCGCAGGCTGGCGCCGACTTCGATGCCCAGGGTCAGCGGGTAACTGGTGATTTCGTGATTGTGCAACGCGCCGAAGGTCAGGCCCGCCGGCGCTCCTTGCTTGAGGGCTTCGGCCACCGGGAAGTTCTCGAACACCAGCAGGCTGTCGAACAGCGCCCCCTGTTGCCCGGCCCAGCCCTGAATATCGTACAGCGGCACGTGTTCGAACTCGCGCAGGCTCAGGTTCAGGGCTTGCAGGTCGTTGAGCCACCGGGCCACCGACTGCCCTGCCTGCGGCGCGGCGATGATCGGCAAGGTGTTGATGAACAGCCCCAACTGCTGTTCGATGCCCGGCAACGGCGCGGAGCGTCCGGCTATCGTTGCGCCGAACGCCACACAGGACTGGCCGGTGTAGCGCTGCAACAGCAGGCCCCAGGCGCCTTGCAGCAAGGTGTTGAGGGTGATTTTCTGCTGGCGGGCGAAATCGCTCAGGCACTGTAGCGCGGCGCTTTCAAGGGTCAATTGATGTTCGCCCATGCCGTGCCCTTCGGCGGGCGTCGGCAAGGCTTGCGCCAGCAGCGTCGGCGTTTCCAGCGGCGCCAGCGCCTGTTTCCAGAACTGCTCGGCGGCCAGCAGCGGCTGCTGTTGAATCCAGCCCAGGTAGTCGCGGTATTGCCCCAACGGCCTGGCCAATGTCTGGCCGGCATAGTGCTGGATCACTTCACCGAGCAACTGGGCGTTGCTCCAGCCGTCCATGAGGATGTGATGGCTGGTATGGATCAGGTGCCAGTCTTCACTGCCCCGGCGCACCAGCAACAGGCGGAACAACGGCGCGGTGCTGAGTTCGAAGCCACGGCTGCGCTCCTCGGCGGCCAGTGCATCGAGCTCGATGTCGGCGGCTTCGATCACTTGCAGTTGCAGGTCGATCTGGCGATGAATCACCTGATGCGCGCACTCGAGCCCCAGCCAGTGGAAGCTGCTGCGCAGGATGTCATGCCGGTTGATCGCCGCTTGCCAGGCCCGGCCGAATGCCGCCAGTTCCAGGCCCTGGATGTCCAGGCGCAATTGATTGATGTAGGCCTCGGCCTGGGGTTCGTACAGGGTGTGGAACAGCATGCCCTGCTGCATCGGCGTCAGCGGGAAAACATCCTCGATGGCCGCCGCCGCAACAGGCAAGGCATCGAGTTGTGCCTGGGTGATGCGCGCCAACGGGAAGTCCGACGGCGTGACCTGGCCTGCCACGATCGAGCAGCAATGTTCGATCAGCGTCTTGAGTTCTTCGGCGTAGGCATCGGCCAGTCGTTGCACGGTGGACTCGGCAAACAGGTCACGGCTGAAGCCCCATTGCAGCGAGAGCTGCCCGCCATAGACCTGGCCTTCCACGGTCAGCCAGTTGGCCAACGGTGCATCGTCGCCCTGGGCCTGACCGCCGCTTTCCGGGGCCGGGACGAACAGCGCGGCGTCGTCGAACTGACGGTCGAACTGTCCCAGGTAGTTGAAGGTGATCCTTGGCGCCGGCAGGTCTTGCAGGGCCTGGCGCTGTGCCGGTTCACCGAGGTAGCGCAGCAAGCCGTAGCCCAGGCCCTTGTCGGGAATGGCGCGCAGTTGCTCCTTGATCGACTTGATCGAATTCGCCACCCCGGCCTCGGGTTGCAGGCGCACTGGAAACAGGCTGGTGAACCAGCCGACGGTGCGGCTCAGGTCGAGGTCGTCGCCCAGGTCTTCGCGGCCGTGGCCTTCGAGCTGGATCAGCGTCGAGCCCTGCCCGCTCCAGCGGCAGATGACCCGCGCCAGCGCCGTGAGCAACAGATCATTGACCTGGGTGCGATAGGCCGCCGGGGCCTGTTGCAGCAACAGGCGGGTCAGTTCGGCGTCCAGTTTCGACTCGATCTTGTGCCCGTGGCGCTGCTGCAAACTGCCCTGCGGGTTGTCACACGGCAGGTCCCGGGCATCCGCCAGTTGCGCCTGCCAGTACGGCATTTGCCCAAGCAAGGTGCCGGCATACTGTTGCAGGTGCGTGGCCCAGGCCTGGTAGGCGCTGGTTTTCTCGGGCAACGCCACTTGCCGGTAAGCCTGTTGCAAGTCTTCGAGCAACACCCGCCACGACACCCCGTCCACCGCCAGGTGATGGACCACCAGCAGCAGGCGCTGGCTGCCATCGTCGAGGCTGACCAGCAAGGCACGCAGCAGCGGGCCGTCTGCCAGATCGAGGCTGCGTTGCGCTTCATCGCACAGGGCGGTCACGGCTTCGGCTGAAGACGCATTGCGCAACCACAGCCCCGCGGACTCGACCGGCGCTGCATGGCGCTGCTGCCAGCCGTCGGTCCCCTCGATGAAGCGCAGGCGCAAGGCGTCGTGGTGGTTGATTACGGTAACCAACGCCCGCTCCAACGCCTCAGGACTCAACGCTTCCCGGGGTGTCAGCAGCAGCGACTGGTTCCAGTGCCGGCGCTGGGCGATGGCCTGTTCGAAGAAGAAATGCTGGGCCGGGGTCAGAATCACCTCGCCACTGACCGGACCTTGATCGACAGTGCTGCGGCTGTCGAACGCCGCGACCAGTGCCAGGCTGCGCACGGTCTGGTACTGGAACAGGTCGCGCGGGCTGAGGCGAATGCCCGCCTGGCGGGCACGGCTGACCACCTGGATGGAAATGATCGAGTCGCCGCCGAGCTCGAAGAAGTTGTCTTCGAGGCCCACGGGTTCCGCGCCCAATACGTCCTGCCAGATCTGCGCCAGCGCGGTCTGCATCGCATCCTGTGGCGCGACGAATGCCTGTTGCGGCGCGGCGTCCGGTGGCGGCAAGGCCTTGCGGTCGAGCTTGCCGTTGGCGGTCACCGGCAAGGCGTCCAGCGGCATCAGGTAGGTGGGCACCATGTATTCCGGCAGGCTGCCGAGCAGCCAGGCCTTGAGGGTTTGCGGCCACTGCGAGTCGGCATCGGCGTTTTCCAGCACTAGATACGCCACCAGATGCTTGCCGCCCTGCACCAGCACCACGGCCTCGCGCACCAGGGCATGCTGCATCAGGCGAGTCTCGATTTCCCCCAGCTCGATGCGCAGGCCACGCAATTTGACTTGATGGTCGAGGCGCCCGAGGTATTCGATCACCCCATCGGCACGCTGCCGAACGCGGTCGCCGGTGCGGTACAAGCGCGCGCCGTCATGGAAGGGGCACGGCACGAAACGCTCGGCGCTGAGCGCCGGACGCCGGTGATAACTGCGCGCCAGCCCGGCGCCGCCGAGGTACAACTCCCCCGCCACGCCGGCCGGAACCGGGAGCAATTGCGCATCCAGCACATGGGTGCGCAGGTTGGCGATGGGCCGGCCGATGGGCACGCTGTCGGCGCCTTCGTCGATGCAGGTCCAGTGGGTGACGTCGATGGCCGCCTCGGTCGGGCCGTAGAGGTTGTACAACCCGGCGCCCGGCAGCTTTTTGAACACCTGCAATTGCGCATCCAGCGGCAAGGCTTCACCGCTGCACACGATGCGCCTGAGGCCGGTGCAAGCCTCGACACCCGGTTCGTGGATGAACGCCTGCAGCATCGACGGCACAAAGTGCAGCGTACTGATGCCGTAGTCATCGATCAGGCGGATCAACTGCGCCGGCTCACGATGCGCCCCCGGCGGCGCCACCACCAGGCGTGCGCCGGTCATCAGCGGCCAGAAGAACTCCCACACCGACACGTCGAAACTGAACGGGGTTTTCTGCAACACCGAGTCGCTGCCATCCAGCCCGTAAGCCTGCTGCATCCAGCACAAGCGGTTGACCAGCGCGGCGTGACTGTTGCCGGCGCCTTTGGGCTTGCCGGTGGAGCCGGAGGTGTAGATCACATAGGCCAGGTTCAGCGGATGCACTTCAACCGGCGGGCAGGTCTCGCTGTAGCCGTCGAGCCAGTCCTGTTCCTGATCCAGGGCGATGACCTTGACACCCTCGGTGGGCAGTGCGCCGATCAAGGTGCTTTGGCTGAGCAACAGGCCGATCGCGCTGTCTTCGATCATGTAGGCCAGGCGTTCGGCCGGGTACTCAGGGTCCAGCGGTACGTAGGCACCACCGGCCTTGTGAATCGCCAGCAGGCCGATGACCATCTCCAGCGAACGCTCGACGCAAATGCCCACCAACACATCCGGACCGACACCCTGCTCACGCAAGCAGTGCGCCAGTTGATTGCTGCGGGCATCGAGTTGCCCGTAGCTGAGCTGACGATCGCCAAACACCAGCGCCGGCGCGCCAGGGGTGCGTCGGGCCTGGGCCTGGATCAACTGGTGCATGCACTGCTCGACCGGATAGGCCTCGGCGGTGCGGTTCCAGTCCCGCACCAGCACTTGCTGTTCATCCGCTGTCAGCATCGGCAACTCGCCGATTTTTTGCGTCGAGTCGTCGACCAACGCCTGTAACAGGCGCGTCCAGTGCCCGGCCATGCGCGCAATGGTATCGGCCTCGAACAGGTCGCTGGCGTAGGTCAGCGCGGCGTGCAGCTTGCCGCCCTTCTCCCAGGTATCGAGGGTCAAGTCGAACTGGGTGGTGCGGCTTTGCCAGTCGATGCTGTCCAGCTCCAGGCCGGACGCGGTGCTGACCGAGGCCATGTCGGCCACGTGCGGTTGGTGGTTGTACATCACCTGGAACAGCGGGGTGTGGCTGAGGCTGCGTTCCAGTTTCAGCGCTTCGACCAGGCGCTCGAACGGCAGGTCCTGATGGGCCTGGGCGCCGAGGGCGGTGTCCTTGATGGCGCGCAGCAGGTCGTCGACCCGGGTCTGGCCGTCCAGTTGCGTGCGCAGTACCTGGGTGTTGACGAAGAAGCCGATCAGACCTTCGATTTCCGCGCGGTTGCGGTTGGCGATGGGCACGCCGACGCGGATGTCGGTTTGCCCGGTGTAGCGATGCAGCAAAGCGTTGAAGGCGCCGAGCAACAGCATGAACAGGGTGATGTTGTGTTTCTGTGCGGTGTTGCGCAGTTGCTCGGCCAGTTGCGCCTCCACCGCGAATTCGTAGCGGGTGCCGCGATAGCTCGGCATCGCCGGGCGCGAATGGTCCAGGGGCAATTCCAGCACCGGGTGTTCGTCACCCAATTGCGCCTGCCAGTACGCCAGTTGCCGCGCCTGCTCGCCCGCCTCCAGCCAGCGGCGCTGCCACAGGGCGTAGTCGCTGTACTGGATCGGCAATGCTGCCAACTGCGGTTGTGCGCCCGCATCGAAGGCGTCGTAGCAGCGGATGAATTCGTCGATCAGCACGTTCATCGACCAGCCGTCGGAGACGATGTGGTGCAGGGTCAGCAGCAGGACATGTTCCTGCTCGGCGAGCTTGAGCAAGGTCACCCGCAGCAGCGGACCGGTCGACAGATCGAACGGCAGCACTGATTGCTGCTCGGCGGTTTCAGCCACGGCACATTCGCGCTCATTGGCAGGCAATGCGCTGAAATCCACTTGCTCGATGACCAGCGGTGCTGTGGCCGGGGCTTGCTTCAGGCTGTCATCGGCCTGACGGGCGAACACCGTGCGCAGGGTTTCATGCCGCGCCACCAGGCTGGCGAATACCTGTTCCAGCGCCGACAGGTTCAGGCGACCGGTCAGCCGCACCGCGCCCGGCAGGTTGTACGCGCCGCTGTGGGGGTCCAGTTGCCAGAGAAACCACATGCGTTGCTGGGCGTACGACAGCGCCTGGCGATCCTCGGCCTCGATGCCGGCCGGAATCGGGAAACGGGCGAAATCCACGCCCTCCTTGTGCAAGGCCGCAAGGAACATCTGGCGCTTTTCCAGGGGCAACCCGATAAACCGGCGAGCAAGTTTCAAGGAGTCTTCAGCATTCATCTATCGGCATCCGCATCAGTAGGCAGCAGGCGCAAAGGCGCGTCGTGCCTATAAAACGAATGCAGGCGGGAAAAATTAGCGGATCAGGCGGGAGGTGAAATGCGCAATACAGAACAATGAAAAACCTGTGGGAGCGACGGTGCGGTGATCCGACTTGCTCGCGATAGCGGTGGGTCAGACACATTCAAGTTGAATGTGATGCCGCCATCGCGAGCAAGCCCGCTCCCACAGGGGTCGGGTGAAATTTGGGAATGGTGTTAACCCACGGCAGCCATGGAAAGCCGCCGATGATGCACCTCAAGCTGATCCTTGATCACCCGCAGCACCTTCGCTTCCTGCTCATGGATGAAAAAGTGCCCGCCCGCCAGCATGTCCACCGAAAAACTGCCACGGGTTTCCTGGCTCCAGCCGATCAACTGTTCGGTGGTGGCGCGATCGCTCTTGCCACCGAGCACGTGCACCGGGCACTTGAGCAAGGGGCGCTGCACCGGCTCGAAACGTCCGCACAGCAGGAAGTCCGCGCGCAGCACCGGCAGGGTCAGGCTCATCAACTCTTCGTTGGCCAGGATCTCTTCGCTGGTGCCGTTGAGGGTGCGCAGTTGCTCGATCAGTTCGGCGTCGGTCTTGGGCTGGGCAAAGCCCCGGTCGTAGTCGGCGCGCAGGGTCGGCGCGGCGGTGCCCGAAGCGAACAGCGCTACCGGTTCCGGGCAACCCAGCGAGCGAAGTGCGTGGGCCATCTCGCAGGCCAGCAACGCGCCCATGCTATGGCCGAACAGCGCGTACGGCGCCTTCAGTGTGGTTTTTTGTTCCTGGGCCAATTGCAGCGCCAGGCGGCGCATGTCGGTGTGCAAGGGCTCGCCGTACCGCGCGCCGCGCCCCGGCAGTTCCACCGGTTGCAGCGTGAGCCACTGCGGCAGCTTGCGCCGCCAACGGCTATAGACCATGGCACTCGCGCCCGAATAGGGCAGGCACAGCAATGTCAGCGGGGTCACCGGACTTTCCTCGAGAGTTGTCTGCTTGGAGAACGGACGAGGAGCCCAAAGAATTAGCCATACGAATAACCGCTGTGGGAACGGGCTTGCTCGCGAAGGCGGTGTGTCATGCAACATTGATGTCGACTGACACACCGCCTTCGCGAGCAAGCCCGCTCCCACAGGTAAATCTTCATTTCAGATGGCGATAGCTCGGGATCGCGGAACCGAGCACCACCGCCCCCGCCGCAATCGCCAGCCAGAACCCGCTGCGTGCGCCGAAGGCGTCCACCAGCCAGCCGGAGCCGGCGGCGCCGATCGCCACGCCGATGCTCAGGCCGGTGACCAGCCAGGTCAGGCCTTCGGTGAGTTTGGCCGGCGGTACGATCTGCTCCACCAGGGCCATGGCGACAATCAGCGTCGGGGCAAAAAACAGGCCGGCGACAAACACCGCCAGGGACAAGCCGAAAATGTTCGTCGCCAGCAGCAACGGCAAGGTGGTCACCGCCGTCGCTACCCCGCCGTACAGGAACAGGCGCGCCAGCGGCACTTTCGAGCGCAATGCGCCGAACGCCAACCCGGCCAGGCACGAGCCGATGGCATACACCGACAGCACGATGCTCGCCGCCGCCGGTTGGCCCTGGTGTTGCGCGAAGGCGACGCTGACCACGTCCACCACGCCGACGATGGTGCCCATGGCCACCATCAACAGCATCAGCAACTGAATGTCGCGGGAACGGATGATCGAGCCTTGATGGTGTTCTTCATGGGGATGCACCGGCGGTTCCGTGCTGCGCTGCAAGACGAACGCGGTGACGCCGATGGCCAGCGCCAGCAAGGCCGCCAACGGCCCGGCCTCGGGGAATGCCACCACGCACAACCCCACCGACAGTGGCGGCCCGACGATGAAACAGACTTCGTCCAGCACCGACTCCAGGGCGTAGGCAGTCTGCAACTCGGGGCGGCCGCGATACACCTCGGTCCAGCGTGCACGGACCATCGCCGACATGCTCGGCATGCAACCGGCCAGCGCGGCGAAGAAAAACAGCGTCCAGTGCGGCGCCTGCAATCGCGTGCACAGCAACAGCAGCAACAGTGCCCCACCGCCCAGCAACGCCGCCACCGGCAGAATCCGCCCCTGGCCATAGCGATCCACCAGCCGCGAAACCTGCGGCGCACAAAAGGCCGTGGCCAGGGCGAACGTAGCCGCCACCGCGCCGGCCATTGCGTAGCCACCCTGCAACTGCGAAAGCATGGTGATCAGGCCGATGCCGGTCATGGAAATCGGCATGCGCGCGATCATTGCGGCCAGCACGAAGGCGCCACTGCCGGGGGCTTTGAACAACTCGCGATAGGGGTTGGCCATGGGACGGGTCTCATCAGGGGACTGCACGTTGCCATAACGGCTGATTGCGGGGGAAGCGTGGAATTGTTGGTTGAATGTGAAGGCCCCTTCGCGAGCAAGTCGGATCGCCGCACCGCCGCTCCCACAGTTGATTTGTGTACGCCGTCCAATGTGGGAGCGGGCTTGCTTGCGAAGGGGCCAGCTAAACCACCACAACCACCCCGCCAAATGAACTCTCGGCCACCCAAACCAGTCAGCTGATTAGGCCTCAGGTTCCGGAGTTTCGCGACAATGGTTGATCCCCCCGAACGCCAAAGCCCCATCGACGCCCACGGCATCATCGGCGACATGCGCAGCGCGGCGCTGGTCAACGACAAGGGCAGCGTGGATTTTTTCTGCTGGCCGGAGTTCGACAGCCCGTCGATCTTCTGCTCGCTGCTGGACACCCCCGAGGCCGGGATTTTCCAGTTGTCACCGGACTTGCCCGACGCCCGCCGCGAACAAATCTACCTGCCCGACACCAATGTACTGCTGACCCGCTGGCTCAGTGATCGAGCCGTGGTCGAAGTCACCGACCTGCTGCCCGTCGGCGACACCGAGGATGACTTGCCGCTGCTGATGCGGCGGGTCCGAGTGGTCAGCGGCCGCGCCACCTTCCACATGTGCTGCACCGTGCGCCATGACTACGCCCGCGCCCACACTCGCGCACGCCAGAACAAACAGGATGTGGTGTTTGAGGCTGACGGCCAACCGACTCTGCGGCTCTCTGCGGATCAGGCATTGCGCATCGACGCCAACGTGGCGGTCGCCGAGTTCACCCTCGAACAAGACCAGACCGGTCAGTTCCTGCTCGGCGCCCTCGACGATCCGCGCTTCAAGGAAGGCGCTGCGCAACTGTGCCTGGAGCGCACCCTGAAGTTCTGGCGCGACTGGATCGGCCAGTCCAACTACCGTGGCCGCTGGCGCGAAATGGTCAACCGCTCGGCCCTGGCGATGAAGCTGCTGACCTCGCGCAAACACGGCGCCATTCTCGCCGCCGCCACCTTCGGTCTGCCGGAAAGCCCGGGTGGCGCACGCAACTGGGACTATCGCTTCACCTGGATCCGCGACGCCTCGTTCACCGTCTATGCGTTCATGCGCCTGGGCTTCGTCGAAGAGGCCAACGCCTACATGCGCTGGTTGCGCGGGCGGGTCAGCGACTGTCGGGGCAAGCCGATGAAACTCAATATCCTGTATGCCATCGACGGTCGCCAGGAATTGCCGGAGATCGAGCTGACACACCTGTCCGGTCATGGTGGTGCACAACCGGTGCGCATCGGCAATCAGGCCTACGAACAGGTCCAGCTCGATATCTTTGGCGAGTTGATGGACGCGATTTACCTGGTCAACAAATACGGCGAAGCCATCTCCCATGAAGGCTGGAAACACACGGTGGAGGTGATCGATCAGGTTTGCGAAACCTGGGAGCAAAAGGATGTCGGGATCTGGGAGATGCGCGGCGCGCAATACCATTTCCTGCATTCACGGCTGATGTGCTGGGTCGCCCTGGACCGCGCCATCCGCCTCGCTTCAAAACGCTCGCTGCCGGCACCCTTCGCGCGCTGGGACCAGACCCGCCAGGCGATCTACGCCGACATCTGGGAGAACTTCTGGTGCGAGGAACGCGGACATTTCGTCCAGCACATCGGCGGCACTGGCCTGGACGGTTCGATGCTGCTGATGCCGCTGGTGCGTTTCGTCAGCGCCCGCGACCCGCGCTGGCTGGCGACCCTGCAAGCCATCGAAAAGAGCCTGGTGCGCGACGGCATGATCTACCGCTACCGCAACGACGACAGCCAGATCGACGGCCTGCCCGGCAGCGAAGGCGCGTTCGCCGCGTGCTCGTTCTGGTACGTCGAATGCCTGGCCCGCGCCGGCCAGCTCGACAAGGCCCACCTGGAGTTCGAACAACTGCTCAGGTACGCCAACCCGCTGGGGTTGTATGCCGAAGAGTTCGACAGCCATGGGCGGCATATGGGCAACACGCCGCAGGCGCTGACGCATCTGGCGTTGATCAGTGCGGCGTGCTTTCTGGATCGGAGGTTGAGTGGGGAGAAGGTTCTTTGGCAGCCGTGAATACAGGTAAACAATATTCGAACTCAGGCAGAAGGTGGTTCAAGACACCACTGGATCTACGCCAGCACTGACCGAAAACCGCTCCCGATAAGCCTGTGGCGTCACGCCCATGGCCCGCAGGAAGCTGCGGCGCAGGGTTTCTTCGCTGCCGAAGCCGCATTGCACCGCCACCCGCTTGATCGGCACGCCGGTATCGCTGAGCAAACGCCGCGCGGTTTCGACGCGGATCAGTTCAATGGCCCGAGCCGGGGTCTGGCCGGTGTCGGCGCGGTAGTGGCGCACGAAGCTGCGTTCGCTCATGCCGGCCTGCAAGGCCAGGGTCGGGATGCCGAGGTCGTGGGTCAGGTTTTCGCTGATCCAGGCGTGAAGTTCGTCGAAACGGTTGCCTTCCTGTTGCAGTGACAGGGTCACGCTGAATTGCGACTGGCCACCCGGACGCTTGAGAAACACCACCAGTTGCCGGGCGACTTCCAGGGCCATGGCGCGCCCCAGATCTTGTTCGACCATGGCCATTGCCAGGTCGATGCCGGCGGTCACCCCGGCCGAGGTCCAGACCGGGCCGTCGTTGATGAAGATCGGGTTGGGCTCGACATGCAGTTGCGGGTGCTGCTGCGCCAGTTGCTCGCAACGGGTCCAGTGGGTGACCACGCGCCGGCCGTCGAGCCAGCCGCTGGCTGCCAGCAGGAACGCGCCGGTGCACACCGAGGAAACGCGCCGGCAACCACGGGCATGTTCGCGCACCCAGGCGACCAACGGCGCATCTTCAGCCGCTGCGTAAACACCCCAGCCACCGGCGATGATCAGGGTATCGGTGCCCTCCTCCGGTAACGGTTCGGCCAACAGCGACAAGCCCGCCGACGACATCACCGCCCCGCCGCCGCTGGCAATCACCGTCGGCGCGTAGGGTGGCGGCAGGCCTTGCTGGCGGGCTATGTCGTTGGCCGAAGCGAATACCTGCAACGGCCCGGTGACGTCGAGCAATTGCACGTTGGCGAAAGCGAGCACACGGATGGTTTTCGACATTTGGCGTAATTCGTGGGGATATTGGCGTATGCGCCAAAGCCTACGAGCCTAAAGTCAAACCGTCCACCCACTTCACGAGAAAGAACACCATGACGTTACAGATCGGTTTTCTGTTGTTTCCACAGGTCCAGCAACTGGACCTGACCGGCCCTTACGACGTACTGGCCTCGCTGCCGGATGTGAAAGTGCATCTGATCTGGAAAGACCTGATGCCGGTCACCGCCAGCACCGGCCTGCTGTTGAAACCCACCACCACCTTCGACGATTGCCCGGCACTGGATGTGATCTGTGTGCCCGGTGGCAGTGGCGTCGGCCCCTTGATGGAAGATGACCAGACCCTGGACTTTCTCAAGGCCCAGGCCGCCAACGCCCGGTACGTCACGTCGGTGTGCACCGGCTCGCTGGTGCTGGGCGCGGCGGGATTGCTCAAGGGCAAACGCGCCACCACTCACTGGGCGTATCACGAATTGCTCAAGCCGCTGGGCGCAATTGCGGTGCAAGGCCGGGTGGTTCGCGACGGCAATCTGTTGACCGGTGGCGGTATCACCGCCGGTATCGACTTCGCCCTGACCCTGGCCGCCGAGCTGTTCGACCAGGCCACCGCCGAGCTGGTGCAGCTGCAACTGGAATACGCCCCGGCCCCGCCGTTTAGCGCGGGCAGCCCCGAGACGGCCCCGGCCAGTGTGCTGGAGGAGGCTCGCCAGCGGGCTGCCGGCTCGTTGAAGCTGCGGGCGCAGATCACCGAGCGCGCGGCGGCAAAACTCGACCGACAGTGAAGAAATGGCGGCGGGAACCCGGTTCCTGCCGCCACGACTTTTCATGCGCGCAAAAAAAACCCGCCGAAGCGGGTTTTTCCAAGACCATGACGACTCCTTGTCGTAGCGTTCCTTGCAGATGGTCGATCATCCATGATCCTGAGCACATCCTGTGCTTCAGTGGGTGAGGCGAGAATACGCACCGGATCCAATTTGTAACAGGCGACATTGCTACCATCGCGTGTAAGACATTCGCTATAACCCCCCTTCCGAAACCCTTGAACGCCTCAGGTTTCGAGCCGACTTCAGCCACTCTATTGCTCGTGGGACTTGGCATTGTCGATCAAAAACTGCTCGATATTGTTCATTTGCTCCTCCCAGCCACGACTGTCCATGCGGAAAGCCCTTTCGCGACGGGCCTGGGGAACGTGATCGAAACCGGACTCGGAGACCCTGAGCAACGTACCGTCGTCCATGTCTTCGAGCTCGAATTTCACCAGTGTGGTGGGCTCCTGGGAGTAATCGACTTCCGGGTTCACGGCATAAGGGTGCCAGCGAAACGAAAACAACCGCTCCGGCTCGACCCGCTCTACCAGTACATTCCAGCGCAAATGCTCATAACCGGGATAGGTAATCTGCCCCTGGGTCCACTCGCCTGCCACAAAACGCTTGCCTTCCAGTGCCACGCCAAACCATTGTCCGAACATTTCGGCATTGGCCAGCACACGCCAGACCTGTGAACGCTTGGCCTTGAGCAGGATTTTCCTTTCGATGCGATCAGATGCTGGGTTCATAAGTCACCTCCTGTACATGAACAGTAGGTCAGTAAGAGCACAAGACCAACCCTAAAGTTGTACCAATCGGGATGTGCAATCAACCATACCTGAGATATTCGGTTGCATTTACGACAATAAGTTCTGGAGCGGGAGAATAGTCAGAGAATCGAAACTGCTAACGTTCTCCATCGAAATCTTCCCCTGAAAGGAGTCAGCCATGAATAAACTGCGCGGCAGTTGCCTGTGCAAGGCCATCGAATACCAACTCGATAGCCTCGACATGCCCATCAGCCACTGCCATTGCCAAACCTGCCGCAAGGCTCACGCGGCGGCTTTTGCATCGACCGCCGGGGTCATGCGCGAGCATTTTCGCTGGACCAAAGGCCAGGATCGCCTGAGCCGCCATGAATCGTCGCCGGGCAAGTTTCGGTATTTCTGTTCGGCCTGCGGTTCACACCTGATGGCCGAACGGCCGGCCCAGCCGCACGTGATCGTTCGGGTGGCGACACTGGATAGCGATCCGCAGATGACGCCCCAGGCGCATATCTGGACGGCCCATGACGTGCCATGGCTGGAATACGATTCGGTGGAAAAGCACGCGCAATGGCAAGCGTAGCGGGCTGAATGCCCCTCGGCGCTACGATGCATCTCTCATTCGGTCACAGCGAGCACTCCAGCATGAACCCACGCTTACTATTGGCGCTGACGCCCCTGTTGTTCACCTCCATGGCGCTCGCCGTGGACTACGACAATGCCAGCGACCAGGCGACGATGAACCAGTGCGCGGCGCAGCAGAATGCGGCCGCCGACAAGGAATTGAATGCGCTGTACCAGCAGATCACTTCGCGACTCAAGAGCAACCCGGACAGCAAGAAGCAGTTGGTGGGTGCGCAGCGAGCGTGGGTTGCGTTCCGCGATGCCGAGTGCAAGTTCTCGGCGTCCGGGGTGAAAGGCGGGAGTGTGTATCCGCTGATCTACAGCAACTGCACCACGGAGCTGACCAAGGCACGGGTTCAGACTTTCAAGCAGTACTTGAAGTGTCAGGAGGGGGATTTGAGTTGTCCGGTGCCGGGGGTTTGAGTGTTGCAGTGTTTTTGAGGGCCCCATCGCGAGCTCGCTCCCACAGGGTTCAGTGGTGTTCACACGATAGTGATCACACTGCGAATCCACTGTGGGAGTTGCCCGGTGCCGGGGGTTTGAGTGTTGCAGTGTTTTTGAGGGCCTCATCGCGAGCAAGCTCGCTCCCACAGGGTTCAGGGGTGTTCACACAATAGTGGTCACACTGAAAATCCACTGTGGGAGCGAGCTTGCTCGCGATAGCGTCAGCTCAGGCGCCGCAATTACCGGACAAAAATCTGCGCCGTGGTAATCGCCATGTCCCCGCCCGGCAACTTGATGCTGCCCGTCTGCTTCAGGCTGTCGGCATCAAAAATCGCCACGTCGTTGAAGGTCCCTGCCAGGTAGATCTTGCTGCCGTCCTTGTTGAAGGAAATGCAGTAGTAGGAATGATCGAGCGTGGCGGACTGGAGCATTTTCTTCTGCTTGATGTCGTACTTGGCCAGGCGATTGAGCACGCCAAACATCAGGTTCGGGTCCTTGGGCGAGCGCATGCCGCTGAAGTAGATTTCGGTCAGAGGGCCGAAGTCGGTGGTTTCGGTCTTGCCGGTCTTCAGGTCGACACTGAACAGGCCGTACAGATATTCGGCGGTGGCCGGGTCCTGTTTCTTGTCCTTGAACTTCGCCGCGGTGTACAGCAGCGAGAAGTCATGCCGGTAGGTCTGCTGGTTCCACACGTAGAGCACGTCGGGCGCGCTGTAGTTCGGGCGTTTCCAGTGACGGCTGGGGATCAGCACGTCGAACTTGCCGGTTTGCACATTGACCTTGTAGACGTCCGCCCCGGCCACGTACAGCGTGCCGTCGTCACCGCTCTGCATGATGGTCAGCTGGCGCGGCGCCGGGAAACTGCGCACCGGCTTGGCGTCCATGCCGGCGTCGGTCTTGTACACGTCGAGTCGTGGCTGCTGCACTTCGTAGCGGTCGTTCATCATCAACGTCGGGTTGGCGACGGTGTACAGTTCCTTGCCGTCGTGGCTGACCGTGAAGGCGAACATGGACTTGGCCTTCTCACCCGGCTTCTGGGTGATGCTGGCGTGGAACACCTGCTTGCAGTTGTCCAGTTCGACACCGTAGACATCCGCATAGTGATTGTTCAGCACGTAGGCGGTCTTGCGATCCGGCGACAACTGCACGGAGCCGGGACCGAAGGCGTCGGGCATCTTGCAGGTCTTGAACAGGGTGTCGGTGGCCAGGTCGATCACGTGCAGGTTGTTCGGGTAGTTGGTGGTCACCATGTATTCGTGACCGACTTGCAGCGCGGTGTTTTCATCGGCCAGAACACTGACAGAACAGCTGCTCAGGACGGCGAACGCGGCCAGGCCGCAGGCTTTGATGTTACGCATGCTGGAATCCTTCTTCTGTGATCACTTGTCTTTGGGGAAGACAGTGCCGAGGTTGCGCCAGTTGTCGTTGGACGCCTGGGCATCCTTGTTCCAGTCCGGGTAGGTGCTCATCATGTCGGGCACCTGGGCCGGCCACCAGCAGGGGTCGGAGCAACCGTAGAGGTCGGCCTCCATCGGCTGGCACAGCGACGACACACCACCGAACGCATCGATTTCCCAGCCCGGGTCGGTGGTCGAGGCGCAACCCGCCACGGAACTCATGGCCACCACTTCTTCAATGCGGTTTTCATCCGCGGCCTGATCCAGCTTCAACGCTTTGTTATTGATTGCCTTGAGATGTTTCATATCAGTGAGCCTTGCGCGGAGTGATGTAGCTGCTGATGAACGCAGGGTTATTGGCCATGATCCGGGTGTAGACCTCGATGCCGAAGTCGACCCAGTCACGCATCAGTTCGCAGTAGTGATAGGTCGGGTGGGTCGGGTCGCCGTAGCGGGCGTAGCTCTCGTGGTAGCAGCCGCCGGAACACAGGTTGCGGATCTGGCAGTCCTCGCAGCCGGTGTTGGTGCGGTCCAGGCGCTGGGACAGGAAGTCGTTCAACTCCACCTGTTTCACACCGCTGTGGACGTTGCCGAAGGTCGGCAGGCTCGAACCGGTAAAGCGGTGGCACAGGTTCAGCTCGCCCTTGTGATCCACCGCCAGCATCTTCAGGCCCGCGCCGCATGGCAGGGCTTTCTTGTGGCCTTCGTGGATGTCGGTGATGAGTTGGTGCAGGTTGGAGAAACCGATGTTGCGGTGCTCCAGCGCCGCTTCCAGGTAACGACGACCGAGGGCCTTCATGTTGGCGAACACCTGCACCAGTTCATCGCTGGTGAGGTTGAAGCTGCTGATGTCGCCGGAGGTCACCGGGGCGAAGCCGACTTCGGCAAAACCCAGTTCGTTGAACAGGTGATCCCAGATGGTTTCGACGTCGGTCACGCCGGTGGTCAGGGTCACCCGCGCCCCCACCGGACGGCTGTTGTAGCGCGACAGCAGCATCTCGGCCTTGCGCCGCACCACGTCATAGGTGCCCTGCCCGCCCACGGTGATGCGGTTGCGGTCGTGCACGGTCTTCGGCCCGTCGATGCTCACCGACAGCCCGAAACGGTGGGCGTTGAGGTAGTCCACGGTTTCTTCGGTGAGCAGCGTGGCGTTGGTGGTCATGACGAATTCGACGAACTTGCCCGCCTCGCGAAAACGCTTCTCACAGTAGTCGACCATGTACTCGATCAGCTTGCGGTTGCTCAGCGGTTCGCCGCCGAAGAACACCACGGTGAAACGCTCTTCGTCCGGGGATTCGCGCAGCAGCATTTCCACTGAGGCAATCGCCGTTTCGACGTCCATCTTCTTGCCCGCCGACGGCTTGTCGAGGTCTTCCTTGTAGCAATACGTGCAGCTCAGGTTGCAGCCGGTGTTGACGTTGAGCACCACGGTATTGATTGCCGTGCGCTCGACCCGCTTGGTGGCGATGTCCGGGGTCAGCGGCGAACCGTCGCTGACCAGTTCCAGGGCCATCAGTTCGCGCAGGGTCTCGGTGATTTCCTCGCCGTTGAAACGCGCGGCCAGGCGCTGGATCAGGTCGTCCGAGGAGCAGCCGGGCCCGCGCAAGGTATCGATGATGGTGCCCGTCAGTTCATCGCTGGCGAACAGCGAACTGCTGGGGATGTGAAACAGCATGCGGTCGGCATCGACCTGCACTTCGTGCAGGTTGCGTTCGACCAGATTCAAGATAGCGCCCATTGCCAACCTCCTGTGCAGGCTCCGCTTGGCGGGGCTTGCGGTCATTCCGAAAAGTGTCTGTAGCCTTGAAGCTGTGTTAAGCCAAGGACAGCCAACTCATGGAATGGGTGGATTGTTCCAGCGTTGCACGGTCACGATCAGGTGGCCTTCGCCTGTCAGGGATTTCCCTGCGTCGTCGACGGCGGCGATCACCTTGAGGTTGCCGGCATTGTTGGTGGACATCTTGCGAGCCGGGTTCGGCCCGGCATCGCCCGGGGTGAACACGCCGGTGTCGGCCTGCATGGTGCCGGCGAACTTGACGTCTTCGTCTTCCTTGGCGCGGTCGTCGAAGGCTTCGACTTTCCACTGCGCCGGGAACACGCCGATGCGATACGGCTTGCCGTCAGCGCCCTTGCCCCAGGCTTCCGCGTCGAAACGGCCCTGGACTTTCGGCGTCGAACCACCGCCCTCGCCGATCCGCGCCACCGAGAATTCCGGCACAACCTTGACCGCGGCGATCTTGCTGTATACCGACAGGCTTGGGCCTTTCAACGCGCCGACGCTGACCGCGCGCACGCCCGGTTGGGCATTGGCCGCAGCCTTGAGCTTGACCTTGATCCGCTCGGGGCTCTGCTCGACCACTTCGACTACTTCCACGCCTTTGCCGAAGTCCGGCTTGCCGGTCAGGCCGCTACCGATCAGGGTCACTTCGGTTTCGCTGCCAGCCTTCACATAGCCCGGCTGCACGGCGAGCAAGCGGTTGGAGCCCTGCTTGGCGGCAATGAAGTCCAGACCGCGCTCGTCGTGCTCGGCCTCGAACATCCGGCCCTGCATCGCATTGCCCTGGGCGGCGAACACCTGGCGCATGGTCACGCCATCGATGGTCACGTTGCCGCGCCATTCGTAGCCGGTGTAGAGAATCGCACTGCCGTCGCCATTGAACGGGGTGCCGTCGGCGTACTGGCCTTTGACGCTGACCTTGAAGGTGTCGCTGCCATCGGCACTCACGGTCATGACACCGGCCAGTTCACCCTTGCCCGGCAAGTGGCCGCTGAAGCTCCAGTCGCCCACCAGGGTCTCGGCTTTCGGCGCCGCGCTCTGCCATTTTTTCCAGGCCGGGTTGTCCAGCGGATAACGCTTGGCCAGCAGCGGCACCATCTCCTTGCGGGCCATATCGAACCAGTCGCGGTCCCGGGACAGCGCCTGGTATTCCAGCGACGGCCACTGACCGAGGTGGAAGTTCACCAGGCGTTCCCACTCCTGGGCCGGACGCCGTTGCAGGGCGACCCGCGCACCGGAGTGGCAGCGGCCGCACATCTGACTGGTCTGGTCGTCGAACTGCTCGACGGTATTGAGCCGGCGCTCCAGCGCATAACGCACGCCGTCGGTTTCGCTCGGCGCCAGGCCCTGGGTGTCGGCCAGGTACTTGACCAGCGTGCGACGGTCGTCATCGCTGATCTGCAAACCGTGCATGGTCTGCATGCGGGCGATGCTCATCAACCAGCCTTCCGGCGTTTTGCGCTGGTGGCTGATGCGGCTCAGGCCGTTATCGGCTTCGGGGGTGTGACAGCCCTGACAGGTTTCCTTGAGGATGGTCTGGGCGTCGCGGGCTGCCAGGCTATGAGGCGAATGCAGCGCTACACAAGCGGCTACGGCCAGTAGGCTGGCGCTCATGCCTGATCGGAGTTTTCTCTTCATCAACGTCGAACCTCGCACGGTGCGTTCTTATTGTTGTGGCTTATCGTTTTTATGGTTTCTGCCGCCGGCGTTGATCCGCTGACGGAGGCAAGAGAAACGTCTGCGATGAGCAATACACGGAGCGTGCCAGCTTATGAATATCTCAATGAATCAATGATTTGCCGGTTAATACCGGCTTTTTGCCAATGGCTGGATCTACGTTCCTCGTTTAATTTCGCGACAGCTGTTGCAACCTGAGACAAGCATAGTTCTGCTCTCTGTGAGAGCGAGCCTGCTCGCGATGGACGTCAACGATAACGCGGGGTGTCTGAATGCCTTGGTTGTCTGGAGGTTTTTCGCGAGCAGGCTCGCTCCTACAAGGGTGTACTGATGTCTCACGTCGTCGCAATTTGCGACGCTTGCCCACGCCGAGGCCATTCGAAAAACAACCCGCAAGCCCGCCCGTTCGGGCTCGAAACAAAGAAATCAACAACTGGCACAGCCATTGCGAAAGACCTCGCCACACGAACAAGACGAGGTTTCATCATGTCGCTCCCAAACCTGCTTCCCGCCACTTCGGCATTCATTCAGCGCGCCCCGCGCATGCTCATCGGCGGTGACTGGGTCGAGGCCGCCGACGGCCAGACCATGCCCCTGCACAACCCGGCCACCGGTGCGGTGTTGTGCGTGGTACCACGAGCAACACCGGAGGATGTCGACCGCGCGGTGCTCGCCGCCCGTCAGGCGTTCGACGATTCGGCCTGGACCCGCACCCGTCCCCGGGAGCGGCAGAACCTGCTATGGAAACTCGCCGACCTGATGCAGCGCGACGCCGAGTTGCTGGCGCAGCTGGAATGCCTGAACAACGGTAAAAGCGCGGCGGTGGCCCAGGTGATGGACGTGCAACTGGCTATCGACTTTCTGCGCTACATGGCCGGTTGGGCGACCAAGATCGCAGGTTCTACGGTTGACGTGTCGGCACCGCTGATGCCCAACGACCAGTTCCACAGCTTTATTCGACGCGAAGCGGTAGGCGTGGTCGGCGCCATCGTTGCCTGGAACTTCCCGCTGTTGCTGGCCTGCTGGAAACTCGGTCCGGCCCTGGCCACCGGCTGTAGCGTGGTGCTCAAGCCCGCCGACGAAACCCCGCTGACCGCACTGAAACTCGCCGAACTGGTGCTGGAGGCTGGTTACCCCGAAGGCGTGTTCAACGTGGTCACCGGCACCGGCATCACCGCCGGCTCCGCCCTGACTCATAACCCATTGGTGGACAAGCTGACCTTCACCGGCTCCACTGCGGTGGGCAAACAAATCGGCAAGATCGCCATGGATTCCATGACCCGGGTCACCCTGGAGCTGGGCGGCAAATCACCGACCATCGTCATGGCCGACGCCGACCTGAAAACCGCCGCGGCCGGGGCCGCCAGCGCGATCTTCTTCAACCAGGGTCAGGTCTGCTGCGCAGGCTCGCGGCTGTATGTGCAGCGCAAGCACTTCGACAATGTGGTGGCGGACATCAGCGACATCGCCAACGCCATGAAACTCGGCAACGGCCTGGACCCGAGCGTCGACATGGGGCCGTTGATCTCGGCGCGGCAGCAGGAGCGCGTCTATGGGTACATCGAAAAGGGCCGGGAAAGCGGCGCGACCATCGCCTGCGGCGGTGAGCAGTTCGGCCCGGGGTTCTTCGTCAAGCCGACGGTGATTGTCGACGTCGATCAGAAGCACTCACTGGTGCAGGAAGAAATCTTCGGGCCGGTGCTGGTGGCGATTCCGTTCGATGATGAGGCCGATGCATTGCGCATGGCCAATGACAGTCCGTATGGGTTGGGCGCGAGCATCTGGTCCAATGACCTGGCGGCGGTGCACCGGATGATTCCACGGATCAAGTCCGGGTCGGTGTGGGTCAACTGCCACAGCGCCCTGGACCCGGCGCTGCCGTTCGGCGGCTACAAGATGTCCGGGGTCGGGCGTGAGATGGGGTATGCGGCGATCGAGCATTACACCGAGTTGAAGTCGGTGTTGATCAAGTTGTAATAGCGGCGTTCTTAAGGCCGCCATCGCGAGCAAGCTCGCTCCCACAGGGGATTTGTGTACGACGCAAACCACTGTGGGAGCGAGCTTGCTCCGGGCGGCGATCCGACGATGAGGCCGGTCCAGACAGCTCAAATCTCAGGGTTTGAATCCCTGAGCCAACAACCAACTCCTGATCATTCTTCCCTGTTCAGTGGTTAACCCGGCCAACACCTGCTCAGCCGGTTCACTGCGCAACCGCCGCACCAACGCCGCCACCTCAACCCCATGCACATGCCAGATCCCCAACGGCTGATCCACCGTGATCACCACTTCGGCCTCATCGACCAGCCCATCACGCAACACCGGCGCCCGCTCAATCCTCAGCGCATTGAAATCCGCCTCGGCATGGGCCACCTCGGCGTCCGGCCAGTTTCGTCGTGCCTGCCAGAACGGCTGATCCAGCCAGCGTTGCTCATCGGCATAAAAATCCCGGCCGATCCGCGCAAATCGCAAAAACAACTGTTCCACTCGCTGCTGGTGGAAACGCTGGGCCAGAGTCGCCCGCTCGGGTTTGCACAGCAGCGTGTTGATCACTGCCGGCGCCTGCAACGCCGAAGACAAGGACTGAAAGATCCCGTTGCCCGACAACGGGTCGACCGCCATTGCCGCATCGCCGACCCGAATCCAGTTGTCGCCACACACCTGCGGGCTGAGAATCGCCGTGCTACTGCGGGCGTGCAGCTGTAGATCCGCTTCCGTTTCGCCAGCAAAAAATGCCGTGGCCAGCGTCGAACCCTGGCGCCGCTGCCTGCAGTATTCGAGCAACATCGCCTTGCCCGGCAATCCGGCGCTGGCCACGTCCGCCGTCCATTGCCAGTAACACTGACCGTCGGCGCGCCGCGCCATCCATGCCCAGCCATCCTCGAGGCTTTCCACGGCGCTGGCGGTGCTGCCCGGCGAACCCTGCCAGCGATTGAGCAGGCTGACGGTCTCGGGGCCACGCAAGCCTTTGCCGATAGCGGGAGCCTGACGTCCTCGGGCTTCCACGAGAAACGGCGCGAGCAACGGTTCGCGGCCGTCGATTTCGATTCGATGACCATTGGCCGATGACTGAACCGTCAGCACCCGGCCTTCGATCAGCTCGACCCCCGCCAGGCGCAAATCCTCGCGCAGGCCTCGGTCAAACAGCGGACGGTCAAGCAAGTATTCGATGTTCTGCGCATGGTGCTGGCCATTCCACGAGACCTGGCGTTGAGAAGGCAGCGTCGCCTGCGCCAACGCCTGATGCAGGCCCGCGCCGCGCAAAGCCTCGAGAACCCGCACGGACACGCCTTCGAGCGCGGCAAACCGGCGCCATTCGCTGATCAGCGTGACGTCATGGCCCAACCGTCGTAGTCCCAGTGCGACGGCGGCACCGGCCGGTCCCGCGCCAAGAATGACGATGTCGGTCATGGCCCGAAGCGCCGTTCAGGGCCACGGTAACGGGCATGGTCGCGCAACCACTCGATGACTTGCGCATTGCTGGCGTCAGGCTGTTCGGCGAGGAACCCGGCGATGTGCCCGCTCAAGGCGGCACAACCGAGGCTCGCCCCGGATTGCCCCGGGTAGGTGCCGTGCACACAGGCGGCGAAATCCGCCTGGGCGCTGTTGAGCCACGACCATTCCTGCTCGGCGCACCGCGCATCGCCGGTCACCCGCAAAACCTGTGGATAGTTCGCCGGAAACACCCCTTCCCCCTGGGCCGGGCTCGACGCACACAGCAGCACGCCCCGCGCCACCGCCGCCGCACAGGCCGCGCGCAGCAGGCTGCGATCCTGGCGCAGGCCAAGGCTCAAATTGATCAGTCGCACGTCCTGTGTCAGCAGCCAGTCAATCGCCGTGGCGATCTGCAAGGCGCTGGTGACACCCCGCTGGTCGAACACCTGCGCCACGCAAAACAGCGCCGAGGGTGCACGCCGGCCGATCGCTTCGATCACCGCACTGCCATGCCCCAGCGGGTCGTCGCGCAAGTCGCCCTCGGCCAGGCCGTCTTCTAGCAATGAAAAGCGCCGACCGGCGATCACTTGCACCCGTTGTGCCGCCGAGTGACCGCTGTCGACTACACCAATGCGCAACTCAGGTTTCATGCAGCACCGTTTTCGAGGTCAGCACGCCGTCGAGCAACTCGAAGCGCAGATCGGCATCGGCCAGGGTTGAGGGGCGATGGCTGATCAGGATGCGCGTACGCCCGGCGAACAAGCGGTCGATGGCGTCGATGACCTCGCGCTCGGTGGCTTCATCCACCGCGGAAGTGGCTTCGTCGAGCACCAGGATCAAAGGGTCTTGCAACAGCGCCCGGGCAATCGCGATGCGTTGTTTTTGCCCACCGGACAACTGCTGACCGCGTTCGCCCAATGGGCTGTCGAGGCCTTCGGGTAACAACTCGATCAGGCTGTCGAGTTGCGCCAGTCGCGCCACTTCGGCAATCGCCTCGCGGCTGGCGTCCGGAACCGCGTAAGCCAGGTTGTCGGCGAGGCTGCCGCGAAACAGCACGATGTCCTGGCTGACGATGGCGATGCGTCGACGCAACTGGAACAGGTCCAGTTCGCGCAGATCGACGTCGCCCAGCAGTACCCGGCCCGATTGCGGATCGTGATGACGTTGCAGCAGGTCGATCAGGGTGGATTTACCCACGCCCGAGCCACCGCTGAGGGCCACTTTCATACCGTAGGGAATCCGCGCTTCGATGCCGCGCAGGGTCGATTGGCGGCCGGGATGGGCGAAGTGCACGTTGTCGAACCAGAGATCGCCACCAGTGGGCATCGCCCGTGGCGTGGCGGGCGTCAGCACGGTCGGTTGTTCGCCGCGTAGCTCCATGACCCGGCCGAGGCTGACGGTCATCCGCTGGATCGCGACGTAGAGCCCGAGCAAGCTCTGCACTGGTCCCACGGCCATGCCCAGGTAAGTGGAAAACGCAATCAGGGCGCCGAGTTGCCAGGTGCCCTGCACCACCCAGTAACCACCGATCAGGAATGCGCAGGCCCGGGACAGCGAGGTCAGGGTACCGGGCACGGCCTGGGTGAAAAATTCGGTGACTTGCAGGCGCAGCAACTGGCTCATGTAGCCCTGCCCCAGCGTCTCGAGGCGCCGTGCTTCGCGCTGTTGCTGGCCGGCGGACTGGATGAACTTCATCACCGGCAGCGTCTCGACCATGAACGACGACATGTCTGCCGAACGCTCGCGCAACTGCCGCACATCGCGCTCGACCTTGCGCCGCATCCAGCGCAGCCACAGGACATCGAGGGGAATCAGCACCAGGGCCAGCAGCGATAACTTCCAGGACAGGGTCAGCAGCATCGCCACCGCTACCACCAGGCCGATCACGCTGGACACGGCCGAAAACATCGAGTCCACAGCAAAGCGCTGGATTTCCGCGACGTCGCCATCGAGGCGCGACATCAGGTCGCCGATGCGCCGCTGGCCGTAAAAGCCCGGCGACAGGGTTTGCAAATGCCGGTACAGGTCATCGCGCAGGGCAAACAGCATGCGCCCGGACAGTCGCGTGTGCAGGTAGCGGTTGATGCCCGAGAGCACCGTGCCCAACAACCCGGCAACGATCATCAGCCCGGCAATCAACACCAGCATCGGGAAGTTGCGCGCCAACAGGCCATCGTCGATCAGCAGTTTGGTCAGCCACGGCTGCACCAGCACCAGCGCCGAGGCGCAGACCGACAAACCCAACAGCCCGGCAATCGCCAGGCGATGGGGTCGCACAAAGCTGTACAGCCAGCGCAGTGACGCTTGCAGGGCCTCGGGGTTCTGGTTGTCGATCAGCCGAACGATCAGGCGCTGCATCACGAACGCAACTGTTTGAGCTTGCGATACAGGGTCGCGCGGCTGATGCCCAGGGCGTCGGCGGCGGCCGAGACGTTGCCCTGGTGCGTGTCCAGGGACTGACGGATCAGCTCCAGTTCGTTTTCCCGGATGCTGCCGGCCTGGGGCCGTTCGCTGGCGGTCAACTCATCGAGCATGCTGTCGGGCAAGTGGTCGAGGGTCAGCACAGTGTCACCCGGTTCGCGCATGGCCAGCGCGGTGCGCAGGACCATCTCCAGTTGGCGGATGTTGCCCGGCCAGTGATAGCCGCTGAGCAAGCGATTCAGATCATCGTGCAGGACCACGGTGGGTGCGCCCAGTGTCGTCAGCAAGCGAGTGACCAACGCGCCGAAATCCTCGCGCTCGCGCAGGGCCGGGAGCATCACGCTGATGCCGTTGACCCGGTAGAACAGGTCCTCGCGAAAGTGTTTTTCTTCCACCAGACGCTTGAGGTCGCGGTGGGTGGCGCAGATCAGCGCGACGTCGATGTCCTGCTCTTCGCCAGCGCCCAGGGGCGCGACCTTGCGATCCTGCAGCACCCGCAATAGTCGGGCCTGCAAGGCCAATGGCATGTCGCCGATTTCATCTAGGAACAGGGTGCCGCCGTGGGCCTGCTGCAGCCGTCCGACCATGCCGCCCCGGCGTGAGCCGGTGAACGCGCCTTCGCGGTAGCCGAACAGTTCGGACTCGATCAGGCCTTCGGGAATGGCCGCGCAGTTCACCGCCACGAAGGGTTTGTCGCAGCGCGCTCCGGCCATGTGCAGGGCGCGGGCGATAACCTCTTTACCGGTGCCGGTTTCGCCCAGCAACAGGACTGGCAATTCATTGGCCAGGCCTTGACGGGCCATGCGCAAGGCTCGGGCGTAGCGCGTATTGCTGCCGGCCAGCGCTTCCAGATCCGGTTGCGCCTTGGCGGGTTTCGCCGCAGTGCGCGGCGGGTTGCTGAGGTTGATCGAGCGTTGCGGCGCGCGCAGGGTCTTGTAGAAGAATTCACCCTTGGCGGTTTGCAGGCTACCAGCCCCACCCTGATGCAGACGCGCCAACAACTGCAGGCCGTCGACGCCGAGAAACTCTTCGCAGCGCCGACCGACCAGGGCCGAACGCTCGGCGTGGAGCAACTGGCAGGCCTGGGCACTGACCGCCAGGATCTGCCCGCCGAGGCTCACGGCCAGCAGGCCTTGCCACGGGGATTCCAGGTATTGCCTGCGGCTGTGGAAGGCCAGGACGATTTCGTCCGGATAACTGGCGTTGAACACCCGGCTTTCGATCTGGCTGACCGCCATGGCCAGCAGCGCAGTGCTGTCGTGTGCGCGGCCGAGGGGGCCTTCGCGGGTCAGGTCGAGGACGCCAAGAATGTCGCCCTGGGGGCAATGGATCGGCACCGAAGTGCAGGAAAAATCACTGAGGCGATCCAGATAATGTTCGCCGCAATCGATCAGGGTCGGCCGGGCTTCCACCAGTGCCGTGCCGAGGGCGTTGGTGCCGCGAACGGCTTCGCTCCAGCAGGCGCCGAGGGTGATGTCCTGCAGGCCACTGCCCTTGAGACGGTCGGCGCGGCCTTCGACGGCGAGGATGGTGGCGTCGGAGTTGGCGAGGATGATCAGCCCTTCCTTGCCCTGACGCTCGGCCAGGTAATCGATGGCCGGCAGCGCGGCGTCGATCAGCAAGCGGTTGCTGGCCAGCAACACGTCGAGGCTGGCACTCGATTCCAGCGCCAGCTCATGCTTGGCATTGAAATGCACGCCATGGCTCAGGCTGCGTCGCCACGAGGCATCGATTTCCGCTCGCAGGACGCCATCCGGCACTTCGCCTTCCAGGTGCAGCTTTTCCCGGGCCAGCCGGGCTTCGCGATGCAGTTTGGGGGAGTTTGTTTTTATTGGCGTCATCAAGCGCTCCGGGTCATCCACCCTGCGCCTTCATACGTCGGCGCCCTGGAGCAATCTTTACGTTAACGTAAGGGCTGTGGCAAGTGCCGTAGGGCGCTTGTGTTCCGTCAGGTGGGTCGTGTCATCATTCTTCGCGAGCAAGCCCGCTCCCACAGGTTTCGCGTCGTCCACAAATCTGCGGCTCAACTCCGTTAATTGTGGGAGCGGGCTTGCCCGCGAAAGCGATCTTCCAGACACCCAAGATCTCAGAGTTGCCACACCTCAGGGTTCACAAATAACGCCTTGGCATTATCCTCCAGACTCTCCAGGTGATACCCGCCCTCCTGCACAATCAGGCACGGCAACCCGAGGCTGCGAATCCGCTCACCAAGCACGGCAAACCCCTCGCGGGTCACGGCCACCTTGCTTTGCGGGTCCAGTTCGAAAATATCGAAGCCCAGGGACAGCACCAGCACCTCGGCGCCAAAGTCCGTCACCGCCTTCAGCGCTACCTCCAATTGCTCGAGGAAATCCGCCTCGCTGGCGCCATGGGCCATCGGCAGGTTGAGGTTGAAACCCTCGCCCGCCCCGACACCGCGCTCTTCGGCAAACCCTGCGACGCCCGGATAGAAGTTGGTCGGATCGCCATGCACCGAAACGTAGAGCACGTCGTCACGGTCGTAGAAAATTTCCTGAATTCCCTGGCCGTGGTGCATGTCGGTATCCAGCACCGCTACCCGCGAAAAACCGGCGCGCAATACCTGCGCCGCCACCGCCGCGTTGTTCACATAACAGAAACCACCCGCCGCTTCCGCCCGGGCGTGATGACCCGGTGGACGGCACAGGGCATAGGCTGCCGGCTCGCCATCGAGCAACGCCCGGGCCCCGGCGATGGCGCTTTGCGCCGACCAGTAGGCCGAGCGCCAGGTCTGCTCGCCCACCGGGCAACTGCCATCGGCCAGATAGCGCGCCGCTTGCGCGAGAATCCCGCGCAGGGCATTGGGTTCACGGACAAAGATATTCGACATCACCTCGTCGCCCCAATCCTCGGGAATTTCTTTCCAGCGCTGATGGGCTTCCTGCAAGAACGTGAGGTACGGCGCACCGTGCACCGCCAGCAGCGGATCGATCCCGGCATCGGCCGGTTGCTCAACGGCAAAACCCAACGCATGAGACGCCTGCACCAGGCGCTGCGCACGCTCCGGCACTTCCTGCGGCGTACGCATCTGGCCACGGGAGTAGTAACTGCGTGGATGGTGGAGCAATTGTTCTGGGTGGAAAAAACTGCGCATGGGCTGAATACCTGTCAGTTGAGAAAAAAATGCGACGAACACAAGCCTGTGGCGAGGGGGCTTGCCCCCGTTCGACTGCAAAGCAGTCGTAAAACCATCGCATGCGGTGCACCTGACTTAACGCGGCGACTGATTTTGGGGCCGCTTCGCGACCCAACGGGGGAGCCCCCTCGCCACAGGGTATTGCCTCGGCCGGACATTGAAGTTGATTTCCCTGGTGCGCCTTATTCGATTTTCCCGGCGCGGGCCAACACGGCGTTGAGCAGCACATCGGTGCCCTGGCGCACGTCTTCGGGCAGCACGTCTTCGGCTTCGTTGTGGCTCAGGCCGCCCAGGCACGGGATGAACACCATGGCCGTCGGGCAGTACCGTGCCAGGTGGATCGCGTCATGTCCGGCGCCACTGACGATTGATTGCTGAGCGTAGCCCAGGGCATCCACGGCCTGTTGCACCGCCGCCACGCAGTCTGCGTCGAACGGTGTCGCGGGGCTGATCCAGTGCGGGGTGATCGCCAGGTTCAAACCGCGAGCGTCGGCTATCGCCTGCAGCCGCGCACGGACCTGTTGCTCCATCGCCTCGATGGTTTCATCACGGTGATGACGCAGGTCGACGGTGAAGTTCACCAGGCCCGGAATGGTGTTGCGCGACGACTTGTTGATGCTCAACTCGCCAACCGTGGTCAGGCCTTCGGGGGCAAAGTCCGCCGCCAGGCCTTCGATGGCCTGGATCATCTGCGCCACGCCGTACAAGGCATCCTTGCGCAGCGGCATAGGCGTGGTGCCGGCGTGGGCCGCCATGCCTTCGACCCGCACGTCGAGCCAGCGAATCGCCTGGCCGCCGCTGACGACGCCGATGCTCTTGGCGTTGTCTTCGAGGATTGGCCCTTGTTCGATGTGCGCTTCAAAGTACGCATCCACCGCGCCACCCAACGGGCGCTTGCCGGCATAACCGGTGCGTTGCAGGGCTTCGGCGACGCTGATGCCATCGATGTCGCGCACCGCCAGAGCGGCGTCCAGCGCCATGATGCCGGTGAACACCGCCGAGCCGAACATCGCCGGGGTGAAGCGTGCGCCTTCTTCGTTGGTCCACACCGCCACTTCCAGCGGCTTGCGGGTCTGGATGCCCAGATCGTTGAGGCAGCGCACCACTTCCAGGCCGGCGAGTACACCGTACACGCCATCGAACCGCCCGCCCTCAGGCTGGGTGTCGAGGTGGCTGCCCATCATCACCGGGGCAGCGTCGGGATCGGTGCCGGCGCGGCGAGCGAACAGATTGCCGATGGCATCCACGCTCAGGGTCATGCCGGCTTCGCGGCACCAGTGGGCAAAGAGTTCGCGACCGGCCTTGTCCTCGTCGCTCAGGGCCAGGCGGCAGCTGCCACCACGGGCGGTGGCACCGATTTCGGCCATCGCCATCAAACTCGCCCAGAGGCGTTCGCCATTGATCTTCAACATGTGTTTCTCCAGGAAAATTCGGGGGTCAGGCCTTGGCCAGTTCCACGCGTTCAGCACTGGCATGGCGACGGGCAAGAGACAGCACACACAGCAGCGAAGTCGCGGCGATTAGGCTGTAGAACACCGCCCCGCCCCACTCGCCACCCACGGCGAACGTGCCGAAAGCGGCCATGGTGCTGAACAGTTTGTCGTCGGAGGGAAAGAACGACGCGCCGAACACCAGCACGGCGCGGCTGGGACGAAGCGGGAGGCTTCATGGGGGACTCCTTTGGTTATTTTTCTGGCAGGAGAGAAACGGCAAATCCGCGGCGCTCTGGCGGCGCCGGTCTGGGGATGATTTTTCGTTCCAGGACCATGATCAGTCAATTTTCTATTTATTATTCGAAGTATTACGCCAGCTTATAATCATAGGTAGCAGCCGAGCGCGACGTGCGGCACACAGGCCATAGGCGTCTTCGATTCCTGATGGGCAATTGAATGGAAGGAGAAAGGGAGGGCATCCATTGCCCTCCCCTCCGCTGTCCACGCTCCTTGCGACAGTACTGACCAGGACCTCAAGTGGCCAGAATGAAGTCCGTCTGATCAACGGCCGCGCTGTTGACGCCGACAAGGTGAATCGTGTCCGCCCCGATCCCTACCACCGTGTCCGCCCCGTTAGCCGTTATGGTCACGTTGGCAGCGAACGTCGCGCTGTTGATCCCCAGCGCCGTGATATTGAGCAAGTCCTGCCCGGCCGGATTGGCTCCGAAGTTCAGGATCGTATCGTTGCCGAAACCCGCGGCAGCAAACACGAACGAATCGTTGCCGACTTCGCCACTCATCACGTCGTTACCGCCACCGCCGCTGAGAACGTCGTTACCCGCCCCTCCCACGATTATGTTGTCGAGCCCGTTGCCGGTGCCCGCGAAGTTGCCGCTGCCGCCGAAAAACAGATTTTCGACGTCGGCACCCAGCGTGTAGCTCGC
>NZ_JAHBDN010000046.1:0-73299 GCF_019956445.1 Pseudomonas sp. BF-R-19 | reverse complement strand
CCCGAATTTCTTGACGACCATAGAGCGTTGGAACCACCTGATCCCATCCCGAACTCAGCAGTGAAACGATGCATCGCCGATGGTAGTGTGGGGTTTCCCCATGTGAGAGTAGGTCATCGTCAAGATTAAATTCCGAAACCCCTATCTGCGCACGCAGGTAGGGGTTTTGTTTTTGTCCGCAGGAAATCCACGGCTGCTGGATTTCTATGCAATCGCTCGATGCGTGGCTATCATGCGGGCCTCATTGTGAGGCGAGACCTGCATGCTGACGTTGTTAAAGCTTCTTAAAGATGGCCGATTCCATTCGGGTCAAGCATTGGGTGCCGCCCTGGGCGTCAGTCGTAGTGCTGTGTGGAAGCAGCTTCAGCATTTGGAAGCTGAGCTGGGTTTGTCTATTCATAAGGTTCGTGGGCGCGGCTATCAATTGTCCGCGCCATTGGCGCTGCTCGATCCTGCCGAGATAAGCGCTCAGGCGCACTCTTGCGCCTGGCCCGTCCAGGTTTACGACTCAATCGACTCCACCAATGCCGAAGCGCTGCGCGCTATTGAGCGTGGGCAGGCGGCACCGTTTGTGGTGCTTTCGGAGCGGCAGACAGCCGGGCGCGGGCGGCGTGGTCGCAAGTGGGTGAGTCCATTCGCAGAAAACGTCTATTACAGCCTGGTGCTACGCATTGATGGTGGGATGCGTCAGCTGGAGGGCTTGAGTCTCGTCGTTGGGCTCGCTGTCTTGCAGGCGTTGCGCGAGCTCGGTATTGCAGCCGCTGGATTGAAATGGCCTAACGATGTTCTTGTAGGTCAGAAAAAGATCGCGGGAATACTGCTCGAGTTGGTTGGTGATCCTGCTGATGTGTGCCACGTGGTCCTGGGGGTAGGAATCAATGTGAACATGCAGTCCGCTGATGAGGTGGACCAGCAGTGGACATCCCTGCGGCTCGAGTCAGGCAAATTGTTTGATCGCAACCAATTGGTTGCGATGCTGGGGGAGATGCTGCAGCGATACCTGGCTCGTCACCAGGCGGGTGGTTTTTTGGCCATTCAGTCGGAGTGGGAGCAAAATCACCTGTGGCAGGGGAGAAGCGTGTCGTTGATTGCCGGCGTCAATCAGATTGATGGTGAAGTGCTTGGTATTGATGGCCAGGGCGCTTTGCGCCTGAAGGTGGGTGGTGTGGAGAAAGTCTTCAGTGGTGGTGAGTTGAGCCTGAGGTTGCGTGATGATTCTTGAGCTCGATTGTGGGAATAGTTTCATCAAGTGGCGTGTGCTTGCCGTTAATGCCGGGCGGGTGCTGGGTGAGGGGGTCGTCGATTCCAATCTTGCATTGCTGGAGGGGTTGGGGGTGCTCAAAGGGCTTGCCCTCACGTTTTGCCGGCTGGTAAGCGTCAGGACCGCGGAGGAAACCGCTGCGCTGACGTCTTTGCTCAAGGACACTTTTGATGTGCCGGTTGTGTGCGCGACGCCTGCACGCGAAATGTCAGGCGTGCGCAATGGGTATGAAGAGTTTGAGCGGCTGGGGCTGGATCGGTGGCTCGCAATGCTCGGAGGCTTTCATCTGGCTTCAGGTGCGTGCCTGGTGCTCGATTTCGGTACGGCCGTAACTGCTGACTTTATCGCGGCGGATGGAGAGCACTTGGGTGGTTTCATCTGTCCGGGGATGCCGTTGATGCGCAACCAGCTGCGCACCCACACTCGCAAGATTCGTTATGGGGATCTGGCGGCCGAGCAAGCTCTGGAAAGTCTTGTTCCAGGTCGCGCGACTGTCGAGGCTGTAGAGCGTGGTTGTCTGTTGATGTTGCGCGGCTTCGTGCTGACCCAGCTCGAATTGGCGCGCAGTTACTGGGGTGAGGACTTTGTCGTATTCCTCACCGGGGGGGATGCTAGCCTGGTCACTGAGGTCGTGCCTCGGGCCAGGGTAGTTCCGGACTTGGTGTTTGTCGGATTGGCCATGGCCTGTCCCTTGTCCTGAGGTTTTTATGCGTTGGTTGTTTCTGCTGCTGCTTGTCCTCAATGGCTTCTACTACATCTGGCATCAACAAGAGGCTCCTCTGCGCGCGAAGGATGTCACGCCTTTGAGTCTGTATCGCGGGTCTCAACAAGATATCCGCTTGTTGAGTGAAGCAAGTGACGTATCCAGGGATAAGGGTAAAGCTGTCTCGACAGACAATGGCTGCCTTTATCTGGGCGGCTATACGCGCCAGGAGGCCGCGCAGGCGGTTGAGCGACGTTTGAGCGGGATGGAGGTCAAGTATCAGTCCCTGCCGAAAGCTGCGACCGAAGGGGCAGGGTATTGGGTGCGTATTGCACCGGAAAGCCGGCGTTGGCTGGACGATTTGCAGCTGATAAACCTTTCTAAAGAATTCAATGAGTTAAAACATAAAATAATGCCGTGCGAGGGGGTTGCACCCGCCGAATAGTTTGCATAGAATGGCGCCCGCTCCACAGCGAACACCGGAAACGGTTAGCGGTGTGAAGCGAGGTCAACGCAGCTAAGCTCAGGTTTTTAATGAGAAAAATGCTTGACAGAAGGCTGGCATGATGTAGAATGCCGGCTCGCTTAGGAGGGGTTCCCGAGCGGCCAAAGGGATCAGACTGTAAATCTGACGTCTACGACTTCGAAGGTTCGAATCCTTCCCCCTCCACCATTTTTAGCGAGAGCTGTAAGCCTCGCGGGTATAGTTTAGTGGTAGAACCTCAGCCTTCCAAGCTGATGATGCGGGTTCGATTCCCGCTACCCGCTCCAAGTTTACAGGTTTTGCACAGTGTTACGCTCTTGTAGCTCAGTTGGTAGAGCACACCCTTGGTAAGGGTGAGGTCAGCGGTTCAAATCCGCTCAAGAGCTCCATATAACAAGGCAGATATGAAAATATCTGCCTTTGTTTTAGGTGGTAGTGGTTGCGCCTGATTGTGTTTCTGAGGGTTGCCGATGTCGTGGATATCGGTGTTGCAGCCGGGGTTGCCTAGTAAGTGTTGTAAAGTCTTTTTCGGGTCGGCATAATGGTCGGCCTGATTTTGTTTTAGGTCAGTAGCTCAATTGGCAGAGCGACGGTCTCCAAAACCGTAGGTTGGGGGTTCGATTCCCTCCTGACCTGCCAGATTCACTCGGTGTGTCTGGCTTTCTTTTCACAGGATCTTCATAGATGACTCCTAAAGCTGAAGCTCAAGGCTCTCGTTTCGACCTCCTCAAGTGGCTTGTAGTAGTCGCTCTGGTGGTTGTTGGCGTTGTTGGCAATCAGTACTTTTCTGCTTCGCCGATCCTGTACCGCGTACTCGCATTGCTTGCTATTGCTGCCGTAGCTGCCTTTGTAGGCCTGCAGACGGTCAAGGGCAAGTCTTTCTTTGTACTGGTTAAGGAAGCGCGCACCGAAATTCGTAAAGTCGTTTGGCCAACTCGCCAAGAAACCACGCAGACCACGTTGATCGTTGTGGCTGTTGTCCTGGTTATGGCGTTGCTGTTGTGGGGGCTTGATTCCCTGCTCGGCTGGCTTGTTTCCTTGATTGTCGGCTAAGGGTGTCCCGTGGCTAAGCGTTGGTATGTTGTGCATGCTTACTCCGGTTACGAGAAGCATGTAATGCGCTCGCTGATCGAGCGCGTAAAGCTGGCCGGTATGGAAGATGGCTTCGGCGAGATTCTGGTTCCCACTGAAGAGGTGGTTGAAATGCGCAATGGCCAGAAGCGCAAAAGCGAACGCAAATTCTTCCCTGGCTATGTGCTGGTGCAGATGGATATGAACGAGGGTACTTGGCACTTGGTCAAGGACACTCCTCGGGTGATGGGTTTCATTGGCGGTACTGCCGATAAGCCTGCGCCAATCACCGATAAAGAAGCAGAAGCGATTCTGCGCCGCGTTGCCGATGGCAGTGACAAGCCGAAGCCGAAGACGTTGTTCGAGCCGGGCGAGTCGGTGCGTGTCAACGATGGCCCGTTTGCGGACTTTACCGGTGTTGTTGAAGAAGTTAACTACGAAAAGAGCCGGATCCAGGTCGCAGTGCTCATTTTCGGTCGCTCTACTCCGGTGGAGCTCGAGTTCAGCCAGGTCGAAAAGGTCTAGTTGAACAAAAATCCCAACCCCGCAGCCGTAGGCTGTGGGGTTTTGTCGTCACTGGGATAAACGCGCAAGTAACCGGGGAGCCTTTCGAGGCGTTCGAACCCGTAATTGGAGTGCCTCATGGCCAAGAAGATTACCGCTTACATCAAGCTGCAAGTGAAAGCCGCTCAGGCTAACCCAAGCCCACCTGTTGGTCCTGCTCTGGGTCAGCACGGCGTGAACATCATGGAATTCTGCAAGGCTTTCAACGCCCGTACTCAGGGTCTTGAGCCAGGTCTGCCGACTCCAGTGATCATCACTGTCTACAGCGACCGTAGCTTCACTTTCGAAACCAAATCCACCCCTGCTTCGGTTCTGCTGAAGAAGGCGGCCGGTCTGACCAGCGGTTCCGCTCGTCCGAACACCGTTAAGGTTGGCACCGTGACTCGTGCTCAGCTGGAAGAAATCGCGAAAACCAAAAACGCGGATCTGACTGCAGCTGATATGGAAGCAGCCGTGCGTACTATCGCCGGTTCTGCTCGTAGCATGGGCCTTAACGTGGAGGGTGTGTAATGGCTAAGCTGACCAAGCGTCAAAAGGCTATCGCCGGCAAAATCGAAGCAGGCAAGGCCTACAACTTTGTAGACGCCGCTGCCCTGCTGGCCGAGCTGTCGACTGTCAAGTTCAGCGAGTCGTTCGACGTAGCTGTAAACCTGGGTGTTGACCCGCGTAAATCCGACCAGGTCGTTCGTAGCGCTACTGTGCTGCCACACGGCACTGGCAAGACCGTTCGCGTTGCTGTGTTCACCCAGGGTCCAGCTGCTGAAGCCGCTCTGGCTGCCGGCGCTGACCGCGTAGGCATGGACGACCTGGCTGCCGAAATGAAAGGCGGCGACCTGAACTATGACGTAGTGATCGCATCCCCGGATGCAATGCGCGTTGTAGGTCAGTTGGGTCAGATCCTCGGTCCACGTGGTCTGATGCCTAACCCTAAAGTCGGCACCGTAACCCCAGACGTAGCTACCGCGGTTAAAAACGCCAAGGCTGGTCAGGTTCGTTATCGCACCGACAAAAACGGCATCATCCACACTTCCGTTGGCAAGATCGGCTTCGACGCCGTCAAGCTGAAGGAAAACGTTGAAGCCCTGATCGCTGATCTGAAGCGTATCAAGCCAGCTTCCTCGAAAGGCATTTACGTCAAGCGCGTTACCCTGAGCACCACTATGGGCCCAGGTCTGGTCATCGACCAAAGCTCGCTCGACGCGTAAGACACAAATTGGCGCAAGCGATTGCGCCAATTGAAAAATTGGGGTCCCTGCCTGGCGGGGGCTATCCAAGACCGTAGGCGACGCAAGTCTTAAACCACAAGCCTACGCAGATGGTGCTCCCGGTTCCTTACCGAATCAGACACCAAAACGACATCCGGTTTCGACCAGATGAAACGGTAACAAGCAGGAGTTAAACCCGTGGCAATTAAACTCGAAGACAAGAAGGCCATCGTCGCTGAAGTCAACGAGGCTGCCAAAGTCGCTCTGTCCGCTGTCGTGGCTGATGCCCGTGGCGTAACAGTAGGCGCGATGACCGGACTCCGTAAAGAGGCTCGTGAAGCTGGCGTTTACGTACGTGTTGTACGTAACACCCTGCTCAAGCGCGCTGTTGCTGACACTGAATTCAGTGTCCTCAACGACGTGTTCACTGGCCCTACCCTGATTGCGTTCTCCAAGGAACATCCAGGCGCTGCTGCCCGGATCTTCAAGGAATTCGCAAAGGGTCAGGACAAGTTCGAGATCAAGGCAGCTGCGTTCGAGGGCAAGTTCCTCGCAGCTAACCAAATCGACGTACTGGCAACTCTGCCGACCCGTGACGAAGCAATTTCTCAGCTGATGAGCGTGATTCAAGGCGCTACCAGCAAATTGGCTCGTACTCTGGCGGCAATTCGCGACCAGAAAGAAGCTGCTGCAGCCTAAGGCTCGTCAACTTCTCGCGTTTTTTGTTTTTTTCGATGGTCGCGTAGGCCGTCCCCAATATCAGGAATTAGATTCATGTCTATCTCTCAGAACGATATCCTTGAAGCAGTTGGCAACATGTCCGTAATGGAAGTTGTTGAGCTGATCAAAGCTTTCGAAGAAAAATTCGGTGTTACCGCTGCTGCTGCTTCGGCTGGTCCAGCTGCTGCTGCCGCTGTTGTTGAAGAGCAAACTGAATTCAACGTCATGCTGCTGGAAGCTGGCGAGAAGAAAGTTAACGTGATCAAGGCAGTACGTGAACTGACCGGTCTGGGCCTGAAAGAAGCCAAGGCTGTAGTTGACGGCGCTCCTGCAATGGTTCTGGAAGCAGTGACCAAAGATGCAGGCGACAAAGCCAAAGCAACTCTGGAAGAAGCAGGCGCTAAAGTCGAGCTGAAGTAAGCATCGACTTTGCGTCTCCAGCCCGAGCGTTAAGCGACAGGCTGATGGCTGGTGGCTCTTGCCACCGGCCTTTTTCCGTTATTGGCAGCCGACTGGGTCGGTGCCGATAACGTGCTGTAACCACCCGATGCGGTGGCGCAAACCATGGGGTTTGCACGATTTTCTGGCTGCTCCCGTCGGGAGGGGCCAAACAAGCAGGTGACCAAGCTGGGGAACGCTGATGGCTTACTCATATACTGAGAAAAAACGTATCCGCAAGGACTTTAGCAAGTTGCCGGACGTCATGGATGTGCCGTACCTCCTGGCCATCCAGCTGGATTCGTATCGTGAATTCTTGCAAGCGGGAGCGACTAAAGATCAGTTCCGCGACGTGGGCCTGCATGCGGCCTTCAAATCCGTTTTCCCGATCATCAGCTACTCCGGCAATGCTGCGCTGGAGTACGTCGGTTATCGCCTGGGCGAACCGGCATTTGATGTCAAAGAATGCGTATTGCGCGGTGTAACTTACGCCGTACCTTTGCGGGTAAAAGTGCGCCTGATCATTTTCGACAAAGAGTCGTCGAACAAAGCGATCAAGGACATCAAAGAGCAAGAAGTCTACATGGGTGAAATCCCCCTGATGACTGAAAACGGTACCTTCGTAATCAACGGTACCGAGCGTGTAATCGTTTCCCAGCTGCACCGTTCCCCGGGCGTGTTCTTCGACCACGACCGTGGCAAGACGCACAGCTCCGGTAAACTGCTGTACTCCGCGCGCATCATTCCTTACCGCGGTTCGTGGCTGGACTTCGAGTTCGACCCGAAAGACTGCGTATTCGTGCGTATCGACCGTCGTCGCAAGCTGCCTGCCTCGGTACTGCTGCGCGCGCTGGGCTATACCACTGAAGAAGTGCTGGACGCGTTCTATACCACCAACGTATTCCACGTGAAGGGCGAGACCCTGAGCCTGGAGCTGGTGCCTCAGCGCCTGCGCGGTGAAATCGCTGTCCTCGATATTCTGGATGACAAAGGCAAGGTTATTGTCGAGCAGGGTCGTCGTATCACCGCTCGCCACATCAACCAGCTGGAAAAAGCCGGGATCAAAGAGCTGGATGTGCCTCTGGACTACGTCCTGGGTCGCACAACCGCCAAGGTCATCGTGCACCCGGCAACCGGCGAAATCCTGGCAGAGTGCAACACCGAGCTGAACACCGAGATCCTGGCCAAAATCGCCAAGGCTCAGGTTGTTCGCATCGAAACTCTGTACACCAACGATATCGACTGCGGTCCGTTCGTCTCCGACACCCTGAAGATCGACTCCACCAGCAACCAATTGGAAGCGCTGGTCGAGATCTATCGCATGATGCGTCCAGGCGAGCCGCCAACCAAGGACGCTGCCGAGACCCTGTTCAACAACCTGTTCTTCAGCCCTGAGCGCTATGACCTGTCTGCGGTCGGCCGGATGAAGTTCAACCGTCGTATCGGTCGTACCGAGATCGAAGGTTCGGGCGTGCTGTGCAAGGAAGACATCGTCGCGGTACTGAAGACCCTGGTCGACATCCGTAACGGTAAAGGCATTGTCGATGACATCGACCACCTGGGTAACCGTCGTGTTCGCTGCGTAGGCGAAATGGCCGAGAACCAGTTCCGCGTTGGCCTGGTACGTGTTGAGCGTGCGGTCAAAGAGCGTCTGTCGATGGCTGAAAGCGAAGGCTTGATGCCGCAAGACCTGATCAACGCCAAGCCAGTGGCTGCGGCGGTGAAAGAGTTCTTCGGTTCCAGCCAGCTGTCCCAGTTCATGGACCAGAACAACCCGCTGTCCGAGATCACCCACAAGCGTCGTGTTTCTGCACTCGGCCCTGGCGGTCTGACTCGTGAGCGTGCCGGCTTCGAAGTGCGTGACGTACACCCGACTCACTACGGTCGTGTATGCCCGATTGAAACACCGGAAGGTCCGAACATCGGTCTGATCAACTCCCTGGCTGCCTATGCGCGCACCAACCAGTACGGCTTCCTGGAAAGCCCGTACCGTGTGGTGAAAGACGCTCTGGTCACCGACGAGATCGTATTCCTGTCCGCCATCGAAGAAGCCGATCACGTGATCGCTCAGGCCTCGGCCACGATGAACGACAAGAAAGTCCTGATCGACGAGCTGGTAGCTGTTCGTCACTTGAACGAATTCACCGTCAAGGCGCCGGAAGACGTCACCTTGATGGACGTATCGCCGAAGCAGGTAGTTTCGGTTGCTGCGTCGCTGATTCCGTTCCTCGAGCACGACGACGCCAACCGTGCGTTGATGGGTTCGAACATGCAGCGTCAAGCTGTACCAACCCTGCGCGCTGACAAGCCGCTGGTAGGTACCGGCATGGAGCGTAACGTAGCCCGTGACTCCGGCGTTTGCGTCGTGGCTCGTCGTGGCGGCGTGATCGACTCCGTCGACGCCAGCCGTATCGTGGTTCGTGTTGCCGATGACGAAGTTGAAACCGGTGAAGCCGGTGTCGACATCTACAACCTGACCAAGTACACCCGCTCCAACCAGAACACCTGCATCAACCAGCGTCCGCTGGTGCGTAAGGGTGATCGGGTTCAGCGTAGCGATATCATGGCCGACGGCCCGTCCACCGACATGGGTGAGCTGGCTCTGGGTCAGAACATGCGCATCGCGTTCATGGCATGGAACGGCTTCAACTTCGAAGACTCCATCTGCCTGTCCGAGCGTGTTGTTCAGGAAGACCGTTTCACCACGATCCACATCCAGGAACTGACCTGTGTGGCCCGTGACACCAAGCTTGGCCCAGAGGAAATCACTGCCGACATCCCGAACGTGGGTGAAGCGGCACTGAACAAGCTGGACGAAGCCGGTATCGTTTACGTAGGTGCTGAAGTTGGCGCAGGCGACATCCTGGTTGGTAAGGTCACTCCGAAAGGCGAGACCCAGCTGACTCCGGAAGAAAAACTGCTGCGTGCGATCTTCGGTGAAAAAGCCAGCGACGTTAAAGACACTTCCCTGCGTGTACCTACCGGTACCAAAGGTACTGTCATCGACGTACAGGTCTTCACCCGCGACGGCGTTGAGCGTGATGCTCGTGCCCTGTCGATCGAGAAGTCCCAGCTGGACGAGATCCGCAAGGACCTGAACGAAGAGTTCCGTATCGTTGAAGGTGCTACTTTCGAACGTCTGCGTTCCGCTCTGGTCGGCCACAAAGCCGAAGGCGGCGCCGGTCTGAAGAAAGGCCAGGACATCACCGACGAAGTTCTCGACGGTCTTGAGCACGGCCAGTGGTTCAAGCTGCGCATGGCTGAAGATGCTCTGAACGAGCAGCTCGAGAAGGCTCAGGCCTACATCGTTGATCGTCGCCGTCTGCTGGACGACAAGTTCGAAGACAAGAAGCGCAAACTGCAGCAGGGCGATGACCTGGCTCCAGGCGTGCTGAAAATCGTCAAGGTCTACCTGGCAATCCGTCGTCGCATCCAGCCGGGCGACAAGATGGCCGGTCGTCACGGTAACAAAGGTGTGGTCTCCGTGATCATGCCGGTTGAAGACATGCCGCACGATGCCAATGGCACCCCGGTCGACGTTGTCCTCAACCCGTTGGGCGTACCTTCGCGTATGAACGTCGGTCAGATCCTTGAAACCCACCTGGGCCTCGCGGCCAAGGGTCTGGGCGAGAAGATCAATCGCATGATTGAAGAGCAGCGCAAGGTTGCCGAGCTGCGCAAGTTCCTGCACGAGATCTATAACGAGATCGGCGGTCGTCAGGAAAGCCTCGATGACTTCTCGGACCAGGAAATCCTGGACCTGGCTCAAAACCTGCGTGGCGGCGTTCCAATGGCCACTCCAGTGTTCGACGGTGCCAAGGAAAGCGAAATCAAGGCCATGCTGAAACTGGCGGACCTGCCAGAAAGCGGCCAGATGCAGCTGACCGACGGCCGTACCGGCAACAAGTTCGAGCGCCCGGTTACCGTTGGCTACATGTACATGCTGAAGCTGAACCACTTGGTAGACGACAAGATGCACGCTCGTTCTACCGGTTCGTACAGCCTGGTTACCCAGCAGCCGCTGGGTGGTAAGGCGCAGTTCGGTGGTCAGCGTTTCGGGGAGATGGAGGTCTGGGCACTGGAAGCATACGGTGCCGCTTACACTCTGCAAGAAATGCTCACAGTGAAGTCGGACGATGTGAACGGCCGTACCAAGATGTACAAGAACATCGTGGATGGCGATCACCGTATGGAGCCGGGCATGCCCGAGTCCTTCAACGTGTTGATCAAGGAAATTCGTTCCCTCGGCATCGATATCGATCTGGAAACCGAATAACACGTGACGCGAATCGAGAGCGGGGCAGGATTGCCCGCTCTCTGCTCCGCCAGGAGGAAAGGCCTTGAAAGACCTACTGAATTTGCTGAAAAACCAGGGTCAAGTCGAAGAGTTCGACGCCATCCGTATCGGATTGGCATCGCCTGAGATGATCCGTTCGTGGTCGTTCGGTGAAGTTAAAAAGCCGGAAACCATCAACTACCGTACGTTCAAACCTGAGCGTGACGGCCTGTTCTGCGCCAAGATCTTTGGCCCGGTAAAGGATTACGAGTGCCTGTGCGGTAAGTACAAGCGCTTGAAGCACCGTGGTGTGATCTGCGAGAAGTGCGGCGTTGAAGTCGCGCTGGCAAAAGTTCGTCGTGAGCGCATGGCGCACATCGAACTGGCCTCGCCAGTTGCCCACATCTGGTTCCTGAAATCGCTGCCGTCCCGTATCGGCTTGCTGATGGACATGACCCTGCGTGATATCGAACGCGTTCTCTACTTCGAGAGCTACGTCGTTATCGATCCAGGCATGACCACCCTTGAAAAAGGTCAGCTGCTCAACGACGAGCAGTACTTCGAAGCGCTGGAAGAGTTCGGCGACGATTTCGATGCCCGCATGGGTGCCGAAGCTGTCCGCGAACTGCTGCACGCTATCGACCTGGAGCACGAGATTGGCCGCCTGCGTGAAGAGATTCCGCAAACCAACTCCGAAACCAAGATCAAGAAGCTGTCCAAGCGTCTGAAGTTGATGGAAGCCTTCCAGGGTTCCGGCAACCTGCCAGAGTGGATGGTGCTGACCGTTCTGCCGGTTCTGCCGCCAGATCTGCGTCCACTGGTCCCGCTGGATGGCGGTCGCTTCGCGACTTCCGACCTCAACGATCTGTATCGTCGAGTGATCAACCGTAACAACCGCTTGAAGCGCCTGCTGGATCTGTCCGCTCCGGACATCATCGTGCGCAACGAAAAGCGTATGTTGCAGGAAGCTGTCGACGCACTGCTCGACAACGGTCGTCGTGGCCGCGCTATCACCGGTTCCAACAAGCGTCCTCTGAAATCCCTGGCTGACATGATCAAGGGTAAACAAGGTCGTTTCCGTCAGAACTTGCTCGGTAAGCGTGTTGACTACTCCGGCCGTTCGGTAATTACCGTAGGTCCGACCCTGCGTCTGCACCAGTGCGGTCTGCCGAAGAAGATGGCTCTCGAGCTGTTCAAGCCGTTCATTTTCGGCAAGCTTGAAATGCGTGGTCTCGCTACCACCATCAAGGCTGCCAAGAAGATGGTCGAGCGCGAGCTGCCAGAGGTTTGGGACGTTCTCGCTGAAGTGATTCGCGAACACCCGGTTCTTCTCAACCGTGCACCGACCCTTCACCGTCTGGGTATCCAGGCGTTTGAACCGGTACTGATCGAAGGTAAGGCTATCCAGCTGCACCCCCTGGTCTGCGCTGCGTACAACGCCGACTTCGACGGCGACCAAATGGCCGTGCACGTACCGCTGACGCTGGAAGCCCAGCTCGAAGCACGTGCGCTGATGATGTCGACCAACAACATTCTGTCGCCAGCCAACGGTGAGCCAATCATCGTTCCGTCGCAGGACGTTGTATTGGGTCTGTACTACATGACTCGTGAAGCGATCAACGCCAAGGGCGAAGGTCGTGTGTTCGCGGATCTGCAGGAAGTTGACCGTGTGTTCCGTGCCGGCGAAGCCGCACTGCACGCCAAGGTCAAGGTGCGGATCAACGAAACCGTCAACGACCGTGATGGCGGCAGCGTGAGCAACACCCGTATCGTCGACACCACTGTCGGCCGTGCTCTGTTGTTCCAGGTTGTGCCAAAGGGTCTGTCGTACGACGTCGTCAACCTGCCGATGAAGAAAAAGGCGATCTCCAAGCTGATCAACCAGTGCTATCGCGTGGTTGGTTTGAAAGAGACTGTGATCTTCGCTGACCAGTTGATGTACACCGGTTTTGCTTATTCGACCATTTCCGGCGTTTCCATCGGTGTTAACGACTTCGTTATCCCGGATGAAAAAGCCCGCATCATCAATGCTGCTACTGATGAAGTGAAAGAGATCGAAAGCCAGTACGCCTCCGGCCTGGTAACCCAGGGCGAGAAGTACAACAAAGTGATCGACCTTTGGTCCAAGGCGAACGACGAAGTTTCCAAGGCGATGATGGCCAACCTCTCGAAAGAGAAAGTCATCGACCGCCATGGCGTCGAAGTCGACCAGGAATCCTTCAACTCGATGTACATGATGGCCGACTCGGGTGCGCGGGGTTCCGCAGCACAGATTCGTCAGCTGGCCGGTATGCGTGGCCTGATGGCCAAGCCGGACGGTTCCATCATTGAAACGCCGATTACTGCGAACTTCCGTGAAGGTTTGAGCGTACTCCAGTACTTCATCTCCACTCACGGTGCTCGTAAAGGTCTGGCGGATACCGCGTTGAAAACGGCGAACTCGGGTTACCTGACTCGTCGTCTGGTAGACGTGGCGCAGGATCTGGTTGTTACCGAGATCGATTGCGGCACCGAACACGGTCTGCTGATGACTCCGCACATTGAAGGCGGTGACGTTGTAGAACCGTTGGGTGAGCGCGTATTGGGTCGAGTTATCGCCCGTGACGTATTCAAGCCGGGTACCGAGGACGTCATCGTTCCTGCTGGCACCCTGGTAGACGAGAAGTGGGTCGAGTTCATCGAGCTGAACAGCATCGACGAAGTGATCGTGCGTTCGCCAATCAGCTGCGAAACCCGTTTCGGTATTTGCGCCAAGTGCTACGGCCGCGATCTGGCTCGTGGTCACCAGGTGAACATCGGTGAAGCGGTCGGCGTTATCGCTGCCCAGTCCATCGGTGAGCCGGGTACCCAGCTGACGATGCGTACGTTCCACATCGGTGGTGCGGCAAGTCGGACCTCCGCAGCCGACAGCGTTCAGGTGAAGAATGGCGGTACCGTCCGTCTGCATAACCTGAAGCACGTTGAGCGAGTGGATGGTTGCCTGGTTGCTGTGTCCCGTTCCGGTGAGCTGGCCATCGCTGACGACTTCGGTCGTGAGCGCGAGCGTTACAAGCTGCCGTACGGTGCCGTGATTTCGGTTAAAGAAGGTGACAAGGTCGAAGCTGGCGCTATCGTGGCCAAGTGGGATCCGCACACTCACCCAATCGTTACCGAAATGAAAGGTACCGTGACCTACGTGGGCATGGAAGAAGGCATCACGATCAAGCGTCAGACTGACGAATTGACCGGTATGACCAACATTGAAGTACTCGACGCCAAAGATCGTCCAGCTGCCGGTAAGGACATCCGTCCTGCCGTGAAGATGGTCGACGACAACGGCAAGGATCTGTTGCTGCCAGGCACTGACGTTATCGCTCAGTACTTCCTGCCAGCCAACGCCCTGGTCGGTGTAGCGGATGGTGCGAAGATCGCGATCGGTGATGTTATCGCTCGTATCCCGCAAGAGACTTCGAAAACTCGCGACATCACCGGTGGTCTGCCGCGTGTTGCCGACTTGTTCGAAGCCCGTCGTCCGAAGGAGGCGTCGATTCTGGCTGAAGTCAGCGGCACCATCGCGTTCGGTAAAGAGACCAAGGGCAAGCGCCGTCTGGTTATCACCCCGAACGACGGTACCGATCCGTACGAAGAGCTGATTCCGAAGTGGCGTCACCTGAACGTGTTCGAAGGCGAACAGGTAAACCGCGGCGAAGTTATCTCCGACGGTCCGAGCGATCCACACGACATCCTGCGTCTGCTGGGTGTGAGTGCGCTGGCCAAGTACATCGTCAACGAGATCCAGGACGTTTACCGTCTGCAAGGCGTGAAGATCAACGACAAGCACATCGAGACCATCCTGCGTCAGATGCTGCGTAAAGTTGAGATCGCTGAATCCGGCGATTCCAGTTTCATCAAGGGCGACCAGATGGAATTGACTCACGTTCTGGTAGAGAACGAGCGTCTGAGCGGCGAAGACAAGTTTGTCTCCAAGTTCACTCGCGTTCTGCTGGGTATCACCAAGGCGTCGTTGTCCACCGAATCGTTCATCTCGGCGGCTTCCTTCCAGGAAACCACTCGCGTACTGACCGAAGCGGCGGTAACCGGCAAGCGCGATTACCTGCGCGGCCTGAAAGAAAACGTGGTCGTGGGTCGTCTGATCCCGGCTGGTACCGGTCTGGCGTATCACAGCGAGCGTAAGCGCCGCCGTGATGCAGACAAGCCGTTGCGCGTAAGCGCCAGTGAAGTGGAAGCTGCACTGACCGAAGCGCTGAACTCGAGCGGTAACTGAGTTCTGCGGTAAATGAGTGTGAGGCCCTGGTCACTCCGTTCATCGAATCGAGACAATTTGTCGAGATTGGATGAGCGGGGAGGGCGGGGCCTTGCCTTGACTGGGGACAAGATCCTCTTTAGACTCTTGTACCCCTAAATTTGGCGGGAACTCGTTCCTGCCATTTTGCTTTTCTTGCAAGACAATAGCGTCGCAAGACAACAGTGGAGCTAGTAGATGGCAACTATCAACCAGCTGGTACGTCAGCCGCGTAAGCGTATCGTCGAGAAATCCGACGTGCCTGCGCTGCAGAACTGCCCGCAACGCCGTGGCGTGTGCACCCGTGTGTACACCACCACGCCGAAAAAACCTAACTCGGCACTGCGTAAAGTATGCCGTGTGCGTCTGACCAACGGTTTCGAGGTTTCCTCGTACATCGGCGGTGAAGGCCACAACCTGCAAGAACACAGCGTGGTACTGATCCGCGGCGGTCGTGTAAAAGACTTGCCAGGTGTTCGTTACCACACCGTTCGCGGTTCGTTGGATACTTCCGGTGTTAAAGGTCGTAACCAGGGTCGTTCGAAGTACGGTACCAAGCGTCCGAAGTAATCGGCCGTTTTGCAGATTTTCATTTTATTGAGTCGATAAGAGTAAGGTCGGGCACGCATCCATAGGAGCTGTCCCGGGCTAACCTGAAGACCGTTTGAGGGCTTATCAATGCCAAGACGTCGCGTAGCAGCCAAGCGTGAGATTCTGGACGATCCGAAATACGGAAGCCAAATCCTCGCCAAATTCATGAACCACGTAATGGAAAGCGGCAAGAAAGCCGTTGCCGAGCGTATCGTTTATGGTGCCCTGGATACCGTGAAGGCTCGTAAGGCCGGCACCGATCCCCTGGAACTCTTCGAAAAAGCACTCGACGCCATCGCTCCGCTGGTCGAAGTGAAGTCGCGCCGCGTTGGTGGTGCTACTTACCAGGTTCCGGTCGAAGTTCGTCCTTCCCGTCGTAACGCTCTGGCAATGCGCTGGTTGGTAGACTACGCCCGCAAGCGCGGCGAGAAGTCTATGGCTCTGCGTTTGGCTGGCGAACTGTTGGACGCTGCCGAAGGTAAAGGTGCTGCAGTTAAGAAGCGTGAAGACGTTCACCGTATGGCTGAAGCCAACAAGGCTTTCTCGCACTACCGCTTCTAATTTTAGCGTCACTAATTTTGCGAGGGCTTTATGGCTCGTACAACACCGATTAATCGCTACCGTAACATTGGTATCGTTGCACACGTGGATGCTGGTAAAACCACCACCACTGAGCGCGTCCTTTTTTACACTGGCAAAAGTCACAAAATGGGCGAGGTGCATGACGGCGCCGCGACCACAGACTGGATGGTGCAGGAGCAGGAGCGTGGTATTACCATTACTTCTGCTGCTATTACCGCCTTCTGGCAGGGTTCTGCGAAGCAGCACAAGGACCAGTACCGTTTCAACGTCATCGATACCCCGGGCCACGTAGACTTCACTATTGAAGTTGAACGTTCCCTGCGCGTACTCGACGGCGCGGTCGTTGTGTTCTGTGGCACTTCCGGCGTTGAACCTCAGTCCGAAACCGTATGGCGTCAAGCCAACAAGTACGGTGTTCCACGTATCGTTTACGTGAACAAGATGGACCGTGCCGGTGCGAACTTCCTGCGCGTGATCGCTCAGATCAAGCAGCGTCTGGGTCACACTCCGGTGCCTATCCAGCTGGCTATCGGTTCCGAAGACAACTTCCAGGGTCAGATCGATCTGATGACCATGGAAGCCGTTTACTGGAACGACGCCGACAAGGGTATGACTCCTCGTCGTGAAGCCATCCCTGCTGAACTGCAGGAACTGGCTGAAGAGTGGCGCAACAACATGGTTGAGGCTGCGGCCGAAGCCAGCGAAGAACTGATGAACAAGTACCTTGAAGGTGAAGAACTCACCATCGAGGAAATCAAGGGTGCTCTGCGTCAGCGTACTATCGCTGGTGAGATCGTTCTGGCTGTTTGCGGTTCTTCCTTCAAGAACAAGGGTGTTCCCCTGGTTCTCGACGCCGTTATCGACTACCTGCCGGCTCCAACCGACATTCCTGCCATCAAGGGTACTGACCCGGATGATGAGGAAAAGCAAATGGAGCGTCATGCAGACGACAACGAGCCGTTCTCGGCTCTGGCGTTCAAGATCGCTACCGACCCATTCGTGGGTACCTTGACTTTCGTCCGTGTTTACTCGGGCGTGTTGGCCTCCGGCGACGGCGTGATCAACTCGGTCAAAGGCAAGAAAGAGCGCGTGGGCCGTATGGTGCAGATGCACGCAAACGCCCGTGAAGAGATCAAGGAAGTACGCGCTGGTGACATCGCGGCCCTGATCGGCATGAAGGACGTCACCACTGGTGAAACCTTGTGCAACGCTGACAAGCCAATCATCCTGGTTCGCATGGACTTCCCGGAGCCGGTTATTTCGGTTGCCGTTGAGCCTAAAACCAAGGATGACCAGGAAAAAATGGGTATCGCTCTGGGCAAACTTGCTCAGGAAGACCCGTCTTTCCGCGTCAAGACTGATGAAGAGACTGGTCAAACGATCATCTCTGGCATGGGCGAGTTGCACCTGGACATCCTGGTTGACCGGATGCGCCGTGAGTTCAACGTCGAAGCCAACATCGGTAAGCCTCAGGTTTCGTATCGTGAACGCATCACGAAGAATTGCGAAATCGAAGGCAAGTTCGTTCGTCAGTCCGGCGGTCGTGGCCAGTTCGGCCATTGCTGGATCCGTTTTGCTCCTGCTGACGAAGGTCAGGAAGGTCTGCAATTCGTGAACGAAGTAGTGGGTGGTGTGGTTCCTAAGGAATACATCCCGGCTATCCAGAAGGGTATCGAAGAGCAGATGAAGAACGGCGTAGTTGCCGGCTATCCGCTGATCGGCCTGAAGGCTACCGTGTTTGATGGTTCTTACCACGACGTCGACTCGAACGAGATGGCGTTTAAGGTGGCTGCTTCCATGGCGACCAAGCAACTGGCCCAGAAGGGCGGTGGTGAGTTGCTCGAGCCGATCATGGCGGTAGAGGTTGTTACGCCTGAAGACTATATGGGTGACGTGATGGGCGACCTTAACCGTCGTCGCGGCATGATTCTGGGTATGGAAGACACGGTCTCCGGTAAGGTGATCCGTGCTGAAGTTCCGTTGGGCGAGATGTTCGGTTATGCGACCGACGTTCGTTCGATGTCCCAGGGTCGCGCAAGCTACTCTATGGAATTCAAAAAATACAATACAGCTCCGTCGCACATCGTCGAAACTGTAACCAAAAAACAAGGCTGATTCAGTCCTTTAGGCAAGGAGTTAATTGTCGTGGCTAAAGAAAAATTTGATCGTTCCCTACCGCACGTCAACGTTGGCACCATCGGTCACGTTGACCACGGTAAAACCACTCTGACCGCAGCTCTGACTCGCGTTTGCTCCGAAGTTTTCGGTTCCGCAATCGTTGATTTCGATAAAATCGACAGCGCTCCAGAAGAAAAAGCTCGTGGTATCACCATCAACACCGCGCACGTCGAGTACAACTCGAAGATCCGTCACTACGCTCACGTTGACTGCCCAGGTCACGCTGACTATGTGAAGAACATGATCACCGGTGCTGCCCAGATGGACGGCGCGATCCTGGTTTGCTCGGCCGCTGATGGTCCGATGCCGCAAACCCGTGAGCACATCCTGCTGTCCCGTCAGGTAGGCGTTCCGTACATCGTGGTTTTCCTGAACAAGGCTGACCTGGTAGACGACGCTGAGCTGCTGGAACTGGTCGAGATGGAAGTTCGCGACCTGCTGTCCACCTACGACTTCCCGGGCGATGACACTCCAATCATCATCGGTTCGGCTCGTATGGCGCTGGAAGGCAAAGACGACAACGAAATGGGCACCACTGCCGTTCGTAAACTGGTTGAAACTCTGGACAGCTACATCCCAGAACCAGAGCGTGCTATCGACAAGCCATTCCTGATGCCAATCGAAGACGTATTCTCGATCTCGGGTCGTGGTACTGTTGTGACTGGTCGTATCGAGCGCGGTATCGTTCGCGTTCAAGATGCACTGGAAATCGTTGGTCTGCGTGACACCACCACCACCACCTGCACTGGTGTTGAAATGTTCCGCAAGCTGCTCGACGAAGGTCGTGCTGGCGAGAACTGCGGCGTTCTGCTGCGTGGTACCAAGCGTGACGACGTTGAGCGTGGCCAGGTTCTGGTTAAGCCGGGTTCGGTTAAGCCGCACACCAAGTTCACCGCAGAAGTTTACGTTCTGAGCAAAGAAGAAGGCGGTCGTCACACTCCGTTCTTCAAAGGCTACCGTCCACAGTTCTACTTCCGTACTACTGACGTGACTGGTAACTGCCAGCTGCCAGAAGGCGTTGAAATGGTAATGCCAGGTGATAACATCCAGATGGAAGTTACCCTGATCAAGACCATCGCAATGGAAGACGGCCTGCGTTTCGCTATCCGTGAAGGCGGTCGTACCGTCGGCGCTGGCGTCGTAGCCAAAATCATCGAGTAAGCATCTCTTTTGAGATAGCTTCGATGCTTTGAAAGGCCCCCGCTCAGCGGGGGCTTTTTTATTGGGTTGACACCCATCTGGGGCGTCTATAGAATTGCGCCTCCTTTTAACGGGCGTATTGCGCTCGGTGGGAATAGCAGCCGGAGTCTGAAATCCAATGCAAAATCAGCAAATCCGTATCAGGTTGAAGGCTTTCGACCATCGCCTGATCGACCAATCAACCCAGGAAATCGTGGAAACCGCGAAACGTACTGGTGCTCAAGTGCGTGGTCCAATTCCACTGCCTACCCGTAAAGAGCGGTTCACCGTTCTGGTCTCCCCGCACGTCAACAAAGACGCGCGTGACCAGTACGAGATCCGTACTCATAAGCGCGTTCTGGACATCGTCCAGCCAACGGATAAAACCGTTGATGCTCTTATGAAGCTTGATCTTGCGGCCGGTGTGGAAGTGCAGATCAGCCTCGGCTAAGACTCGGTCTTAGTCGTGTAACGCTCTGAAATGGGCGGCCATAGCGGGTGAAAGCCCCGTACACTCATGAGGTTTACAACATGACTATTGGTGTAGTCGGTCGTAAATGCGGTATGACCCGTATTTTCACCGAAGAAGGTGTCTCCATTCCGGTCACGGTCATTGAGATCGAACCGAATCGCGTCACCCAGTTCAAAACTGAAGAGACCGATGGCTATCGTGCAGTGCAAGTCACTGTCGGCGAGCGTCGTGCTTCGCGTGTAACAGCAGCTCAGGCTGGCCACTTCGCTAAAGCGAACGTTGCCGCTGGTCGTACCGTAATGGAATTCCGCCTTGAAGAAGGCGAGTACCAGGCCGGCGATCTGATCAACGCTGAAATCTTCGCCGCTGGTCAACTGGTTGATGTAACCGGTCAGTCCAAGGGTAAAGGCTTCCAGGGTACGATCAAGCGTTGGAATTTCCGCGGGCAAGATAACACCCACGGTAACTCCGTATCCCACCGCGTTCCAGGCTCTATCGGCCAGTGCCAGACTCCTGGTCGTGTATTCAAGGGCAAAAAAATGTCCGGTCATATGGGCGCTGAGCGCGTGACCGTGCAGTCCCTCGAAGTAGTGCGCGTGGACGCTGAACGCAATCTGTTGTTGGTCAAGGGCGCTGTTCCTGGCGCTACTGGCGGCAACTTGGTTGTACGTCCAGCAGCCAAGGCTCGCGGTTAAGGGGAAGCTGACATGCAATTAAATGTAAATGACGCTCAAGCGATCGAAGTTTCCGAACTGACATTTGGCGGCGAATTCAACGAGACGCTGGTTCACCAAGCAGTCGTAGCCTACATGGCTGGCGGTCGTCAGGGTTCCAAGCAGCAAAAGACCCGTTCCGACGTTCGTGGTGGCGGTAAGCGCCCATGGCGTCAGAAAGGTACTGGCCGTGCTCGTGCCGGTACTATCCGTAGCCCAATCTGGCGTGGCGGCGGTACCACTTTCGCAGCTCGTCCTCAGGATCACTCCCAGAAGCTGAACAAGAAGATGTATCGCGCAGCAATGCGTTCCATCCTTGCTGAGCTGGTGCGTACTGATCGTCTGGTCGTGGTTCAGGATTTCGCCGTTGAAACGCCGAAAACCAAAGACCTGCTGGGCAAACTGAACAACATGAGCCTGACCGACGTTCTGATCGTGTCCGACGCTGTTGATCAGAACCTGTACCTGGCTGCTCGTAACCTGCCACACGTAGATGTACGTGACGTGCAAGGTTCCGATCCAGTTAGTCTGATCGCATACGACAAGGTGTTGATCACCGTGTCGGCCGTGAAGAAATTCGAGGAGCTGCTGGGATGAACCAGGAACGCGTATTTAAAGTTCTGCTTGGCCCGCACGTTTCCGAGAAGGCTACGGTTCTGGCAGACAAGAAAGGCCAGTTCGTTTTCAAGGTTGCTACCGACGCAACCAAGCTGGAAATCAAGAAGGCCGTCGAAAGCCTGTTCAGCGTGAAAGTAGAGCGTGTTACTACCCTGAATGTTCTGGGTAAGAGCAAGCGCACTGCTCGCGGTCTGGGCAAGCGTAATGACTGGAAGAAGGCAGTTATCTCCCTTCAGCCAGGCCAAGATCTCGATTTCAGCAGCAGTGCTGAGTAAGGAAGGGGTGCATCATGGCAATCGTTAAATGCAAACCGACTTCCCCTGGCCGCCGTTTTGTGGTCAAGGTGGTCAACCAGGAGCTGCATAAAGGCGCTCCTCACGCACCGCTGCTCGAGAAGAAATCGAAGACTGGTGGTCGTAACAACAATGGCCGTATTACCACTCGTCACATCGGTGGTGGTCATAAGCAGCATTATCGTCTGGTCGACTTCCGTCGCAACGACAAAGATGGCATCTCTGCCACTGTCGAGCGTATCGAATACGATCCAAACCGTACTGCTCACATCGCTCTGCTGCTGTACGCAGATGGCGAGCGTCGCTACATCATCGCCCCTAAAGGCGTGAGCGCTGGCGACCAGCTGATCGCAGGTGCCCTGGCACCGATCAAGCCGGGCAACGCTCTGCAACTGCGCAACATTCCAGTTGGTAGCACCGTACACGGCATCGAATTGAAGCCAGGTAAAGGCGCTCAGATCGCTCGTTCCGCTGGTGCTTCGGCTCAGCTGATCGCTCGTGAAGGCGTGTACGTTACCCTGCGTCTGCGTTCCGGTGAAATGCGTAAAGTCCTGGCTGAATGCCGTGCGACCCTGGGCGAAGTCTCGAACTCCGAGCACAGCCTGCGTTCGCTGGGTAAAGCTGGTGCCAAACGCTGGCGTGGCGTTCGCCCAACCGTTCGTGGTGTTGCCATGAACCCGGTTGACCACCCACATGGTGGTGGTGAAGGTCGTACCTCTGGTGGTCGTCATCCGGTATCGCCATGGGGCTTCCCGACTAAGGGCGCGAAGACTCGTGGTAATAAGCGTACCGACAAAATGATCGTCCGTCGTCGCAAGTAAATAGAGGGATACGACAGTGCCACGTTCTCTGAAAAAAGGTCCTTTTATCGATCTTCACCTACTGAAGAAGATCGAAGTGGCGGCGGAAAAGAACGATCGCAAACCGGTGAAAACCTGGTCGCGTCGTTCGATGATCCTGCCACAAATGGTCGGTCTGACCATCGCAGTACACAACGGTCGTCAGCACGTCCCAGTTCTCGTGAACGAAGACATGGTCGGCCACAAACTGGGCGAGTTCGCCGGTACCCGCACTTATCGCGGGCACGTGGCAGACAAGAAAGCCAAGCGTTAAGGGGTTAGGAAATGGAAGTAGCCGCTAAGTTGTCGGGCGCTCGAATCTCCGCCCAGAAAGCCCGCTTGGTCGCCGACCAGATCCGCGGGAAGAAGGTGGGCGAAGCGCTCAACCTGTTGGCTTTCAGCAGTAAGAAAGCCGCCGAGATCATGAAGAAAGTGCTGGAGTCGGCCGTAGCCAACGCCGAGCATAACGAAGGCGCAGACGTTGATGACCTGAAGGTCAGCACCGTTTTCGTCAACGAAGGGCGTTCGCTGAAGCGCATCATGCCACGTGCCAAAGGCCGTGCTGATCGCATCGTCAAGCGGTCTTGCCATATCACTGTCAAGGTTGCTGACAAGTAACGGAGTCGAAGAGATGGGTCAGAAAGTACATCCCATTGGCATTCGCCTGGGAATCGTCAAGGAGCACACCTCCGTCTGGTACGCAGACGGTCGGACTTATGCGGACTATTTGCTCGCAGATCTGAAGGTGCGTGAGTATCTCCAAGACAAACTAAAAAGCGCGTCCGTAAGCCGTATCGATATCCATCGTCCGGCCCAAACTGCACGTATCACCATCCACACCGCTCGTCCAGGTATCGTTATCGGGAAGAAAGGTGAAGATGTTGAGAAACTGCGTCAGGACCTGACCAAGCAAATGGGTGTGCCTGTGCACATCAATATCGAAGAGATCCGCAAGCCGGAGCTCGACGGTATGCTGGTTGCGCAGAGCGTAGCTCAGCAGCTGGAGCGTCGTGTAATGTTCCGTCGCGCTATGAAGCGCGCCGTACAGAACGCCATGCGCATTGGTGCCAAAGGCATCAAAATCCAAGTGAGCGGTCGTCTCGGCGGTGCTGAAATCGCACGTACTGAATGGTATCGCGAAGGTCGTGTGCCATTGCACACCCTGCGTGCCGACATCGACTATGCCAACTACGAAGCTCACACCACTTACGGTGTGATCGGTGTAAAGGTTTGGATCTTCAAAGGCGAAGTAATTGGTGGTCGCCAAGAAGAACTGAAACCACAAGCACCAGCGCCTCGTAAAAAAGCTGCTAAGTAAGGGGTACGCCAAATGTTGCAACCAAAGCGTACGAAGTTCCGCAAGCAAATGACTGGTCACAACCGTGGCCTGGCATTGCGCGGTAGCAAAGTCAGCTTCGGCGAGTTCGCGCTGAAGTCTGTTGCTCGTGGTCGTCTCACCGCTCGTCAGATCGAGTCAGCGCGTCGTGCTCTGACCCGTCACGTTAAACGTGGCGGCAAGATCTGGATCCGTGTATTCCCGGACAAGCCTATTTCCAAGAAGCCACTCGAAGTTCGGATGGGTAAAGGTAAGGGTAACGTCGAATACTGGGTTGCCCAGATTCAGCCAGGCAAAGTCCTGTATGAAATCGAGGGTGTTTCTGAAGAGCTGGCGCGTGAGGCTTTCGCCCTGGCTGCTGCAAAGCTGCCGCTCGCCACCTCCTTTGTTAAACGGACGGTGATGTGATGAAAGCGAATGAACTTCGTGAAAAATCCGCACAGCAGCTGAACGAGCAACTGCTCGGCTTGCTGCGCGACCAGTTCAATCTGCGTATGCAGAAAGCAACTGGCCAGTTGGGGCAGTCTCATCTGCTCTCGCAAGTTAAGCGTGACATCGCTCGCGTGAAGACTGTGCTCAACCAGCAGGCAGGTAAGTAATCATGGCTGAAGCCGAAAAAACTGTCCGTACGCTGACTGGCCGTGTTGTCAGCGACAAGATGGACAAAACCATCACCGTTCTGATCGAGCGTCGCGTTAAGCACCCGATCTACGGTAAATACGTTAAGCGTTCGACTAAGCTGCACGCGCACGACGAAACCAATCAGTGCCACATCGGCGACAAAGTCACTATTCGTGAAACTCGTCCTTTGGCCAAGACCAAGTCTTGGGCGCTGGTTGATGTTCTCGAACGCGCTGTGGAAGTCTAAGGACTAGGGGTCGGAGAAATTATATGATTCAGACTCAATCCATGCTCGATGTGGCCGATAACAGCGGCGCTCGCCGCGTTATGTGCATCAAGGTGCTGGGTGGCTCCCATCGTCGTTACGCTGGTATCGGTGACATCATCAAAGTTACCGTCAAGGAAGCAATTCCTCGCGGTAAAGTGAAAAAAGGCCAAGTGATGACTGCTGTTGTAGTCCGCACTCGTCACGGCGTACGTCGTGCTGATGGCTCCATTATCCGCTTTGATGGCAACGCTGCTGTTCTGTTGAACAACAAGCAAGAGCCGATCGGCACCCGTATCTTTGGGCCAGTGACCCGTGAACTTCGTACTGAGAAGTTCATGAAGATCGTCTCGCTCGCCCCAGAAGTGCTGTAAGGAGATCCGACATGCAAAAGATTCGTCGTGACGACGAGATCATCGTGATCGCCGGCAAAGACAAAGGTAAGCGCGGTAAGGTGCTTAAGGTTCTCGCTAACAACCGTTTGGTTATTGGTGGTCTGAACCTGGTCAAGCGTCATACCAAGCCTAACCCGATGTCGGGCGTGCAGGGCGGTATCGTCGAAAAAGAAGCTCCTCTGGATGCTTCTAACGTCGCCATTTTCAACGGCGAAACCAACAAGGCTGACCGCGTTGGTTTCAAAGTAGAAGACGGCAAGAAAATTCGTGTCTTCAAGTCGACCCAAAAAGCGGTTGATGCTTGAACACTGCTAGGTAGATGAGACCATGGCACGACTAAAAGAGATTTACCGGAAGGAAATTGCTCCGAAACTTAAGGAAGAACTTAAGCTTTCGAACGTGATGGAAGTTCCGCGCGTTACCAAAATCACCCTGAACATGGGTCTGGGCGAAGCGATCGGCGACAAAAAAGTCATCGAGCACGCTGTTGCTGACCTGGAAAAGATCACCGGCCAGAAAGTCGTTGTGACCTACGCTCGCAAATCCATCGCTGGCTTTAAAGTCCGTGAAGGTTGGCCGATCGGCGTCAAAGTGACCCTGCGCCGTGAGCGTATGTACGAGTTCCTGGATCGTCTGCTGTCGATCTCCCTGCCTCGGGTTCGCGACTTCCGCGGCCTGAATGCCAAGTCCTTCGATGGTCGTGGCAACTACAGCATGGGCGTGAAAGAGCAGATCATCTTCCCGGAAATCGACTACGACAAGATCGATGCTCTCCGCGGTCTGGACATCACCCTGACCACCACTGCCAAGAACGATGATGAAGGCCGCGCTCTGCTGCGTGCGTTCAAATTCCCGTTCCGCAACTGATTGGAGTAGGACCATGGCCAAGATGAGCATGAAAAACCGCGAGCTGAAGCGTCAGCTCACGGTTGCCAAGTACGCCAAGAAGCGTGCAGCACTGAAAGCTATCATCGTTGATCTGAACGCAAGTCCAGAAGCGCGTTGGGAAGCTACAGTAGCCCTGCAGAAGCAGCCACGTGACGCAAGCGCTTCGCGCATGCGTAACCGCTGCCGCCTGACCGGTCGTCCACACGGCGTTTACCGCAAGTTCGGCCTCGGCCGTAACAAGCTGCGTGAAGCTGCCATGCGTGGTGACGTACCGGGTCTGGTTAAAGCCAGCTGGTAAGTACTGTCAAAGTCTCGGTGTCCAGGATCGCAAGATCCTGACCACCGGTGGCCTTGAATCTGAATCAAGCCCCTTTTGGGGCTTGATTCATTTCTGGGGTGTGTCTAGAATACCCGGCTCGCCTGAGCCCGTGTTTTTCATGCTCGGAGATTCTCGGCGACACGTAATAGCCGCAAGGCTAATTTTTTTGTATTAGGAGCGTCTAGCCCATGAGTATGCAGGACCCGTTAGCGGACATGCTAACTCGTATCCGTAATGCCCAGATGGCTGAAAAGTCCGTCGTAAGCATGCCATCTTCCACGTTGAAGGTAGCTGTTGCCAAAGTCCTGAAGGACGAAGGTTACATTGCGGGTTATCAGATCAGCAGCGAAATCAAACCACTGCTGTCCATCGAGCTGAAGTACTTCGAAGGCCGTCCGGTTATCGAAGAAGTGAAGCGCGTTAGCCGTCCAGGCCTGCGTCAGTACAAGTCCGTCGATGATCTGCCAAAAGTTCGTGGCGGTCTCGGTGTGTCTATCGTCTCCACCAACAAGGGTGTGATGACTGATCGTGCTGCGCGCGCTGCCGGTGTCGGCGGCGAAGTTCTTTGCACTGTGTTCTAAGGGGGGATAAGCATGTCTCGCGTCGCTAAGAACCCCGTTAAGCTGCCAGCCGGTGTCGAAGTAAAATTCGCAGGCCAACAGCTTTCGGTGAAGGGTGCCAAGGGCACTCTCGAACTGAACATCCATTCGTCCGTTGAGATCGTTGAAGAAGCTGGTGAGCTGCGTTTCGCTGCTCGCAATGGCGATCAACAAACTCGCGCAATGGCTGGTACCACTCGTGCGTTGGTAAACAACATGGTCCAAGGCGTAAGCCAAGGCTTCGAGCGCAAGCTCCAGCTGGTCGGTGTTGGTTACAAAGCGCAAGCAAAAGGCACAGTGCTGAACCTGGCTCTTGGCTTCTCGCACCCAGTGGATTACGAACTGCCGGAAGGCATCACCGCTGAGACTCCTAGCCAGACCGATATCCTGATCAAGGGCATCGACAAGCAGCTGGTAGGTCAAGTGGCCGCCGAGATCCGCGACTTCCGTCCACCAGAGCCGTACAAAGGCAAAGGTGTGCGCTACGCGGACGAAGTCGTCCGTCGTAAAGAAGCCAAGAAGAAGTAGGGCATAGCAAATGACCGACAAAAAAGTTACTCGACTGCGTCGCGCTCGCAAAGCACGCCTGAAAATGCACGAACTCGAAGTCGTGCGTCTCTGCGTGTTCCGCTCTTCGCAGCACATCTACGCCCAGGTCATTTCGGCCGACGGCAACAAAGTCCTGGCAAGCGCCTCGACTTTGGATAAAGAACTGCGTGATGGTGCCACCGGCAACATCGACGCGGCCACTAAGGTTGGCCAGCTGGTCGCTACGCGTGCTAAGGCCGCTGGCGTCTCGCAAGTGGCTTTCGACCGCTCTGGCTTCAAGTACCACGGCCGCGTTAAAGCGCTGGCTGATGCTGCTCGTGAAGCTGGGCTGGAGTTCTAAGTTATGTCAAATAACGACCAAAAGCGCGACGAAGGCTACATTGAGAAGCTGGTTCAAGTTAACCGCGTAGCCAAAACCGTTAAAGGCGGCCGTATCTTCACTTTCACCGCGTTGACCGTGGTTGGTGATGGTAAAGGGCGTGTTGGCTTCGGCCGTGGCAAGTCGCGTGAAGTGCCTGCTGCGATCCAGAAGGCAATGGAAGCTGCTCGCCGCAACATGATTCAAGTTGACCTGAACGGCACTACTCTGCAGTACGCAATGAAGTCCGCTCACGGCGCTTCGAAGGTGTACATGCAGCCTGCTTCTGAAGGTACCGGTATCATCGCTGGCGGCGCTATGCGTGCTGTCCTCGAAGTTGCTGGCGTTCAGAACGTTCTGGCCAAGTGCTACGGCTCGACTAACCCGGTAAACGTGGTTCACGCCACTTTCAAGGGTTTGAAAGCAATGCAGTCTCCTGAATCCATTGCCGCCAAGCGTGGCAAAAGCGTCAAGGAGATCTTCTGATCATGGCTACCGTAAAAGTAACGCTGATCAAAAGCATGACCGGCCGCATCCCTAACCACAAACTGTGCGTTAAGGGTCTGGGTCTGCGTCGCATCGGTCACACTGTAGAAGTCCAGGATACTCCCGAGAATCGCGGGATGATCAACAAGGCTTACTACATGCTGCGTGTCGAGGGTTAATCGATGAAACTCAATGATCTGAGTCCAGCGCCGGGTTCCCGTCGCGAAAAGCATCGTCCGGGCCGTGGTATCGGTAGCGGTTTGGGTAAGACTGGTGGCCGTGGTCACAAGGGTCAGACCTCCCGCTCCGGTGGCACCATTGCTCCAGGCTTTGAAGGCGGTCAACAGCCGCTGCATCGTCGCCTGCCGAAGTTCGGTTTCGTTTCCCTGAAAGCCATGGATCGCGCAGAAGTGCGTCTGTCCGAGCTGGCTAAAGTGGAAGGCGACATCGTCACCGTGCAGTCCCTGAAAGATGCCAACGTGATCAACGTCAACGTACAGCGTGTGAAAATCATGCTGTCCGGTGAAGTGACTCGCGCTGTCACTATCGGCAAGGGAATCGGCGCCACCAAAGGTGCGCGTGCGGCTATCGAAGCAGCTGGCGGCAAGTTCGAGGAATAAATGGCTAAGCAAGGTGCTCTCTCTGCGCTCGGCAAAGGCGGTATGTCTGAACTCTGGGCTCGTCTGCGTTTTCTGTTCCTGGCGATTATCGTCTACCGAATAGGCGCACACATCCCGGTTCCAGGTATCAACCCGGACCGACTCGCGGACCTGTTTCGACAGAATGAGGGGACCATTCTTAGCTTGTTCAACATGTTTTCCGGCGGCGCGCTGGAGCGGATGAGCATCTTTGCACTGGGGATCATGCCGTACATCTCGGCATCGATCATCATGCAACTGATGACAGCCGTCAGCCCGCAGCTGGAGCAGTTGAAGAAGGAAGGTGAAGCTGGCCGTCGCAAGATCAGCCAGTACACCCGCTACGGCACTGTCGTCCTCGCTCTCGTCCAGGCCATTGGCATGTCCATTGGTCTGGCGGGGCAGGGCGTTGCGTTCACTGGTGACTTTGGCTTCCATTTCGTCGCGGTATCCACGTTTGTGGCTGGTGCGATGTTCATGATGTGGCTGGGTGAGCAGATTACTGAGCGTGGTGTTGGCAACGGTATCTCGATGTTGATTTTTTCGGGTATCGTCGCCGGTCTTCCGAGAGCGATCGGGCAGTCTTTCGAGTCTGCACGTCAGGGTGATATCAACATCTTCGCCCTGGTTGCCATCGGTTTGCTGGCAGTAGCGATTATCGGTTTCGTGGTGTTCATTGAGCGTGGTCAGCGTCGTATTGCTGTTCACTACGCCAAGCGTCAGCAGGGCCGCAAGGTCTTCGCTGCGCAGACCAGCCACTTGCCGCTGAAGGTGAACATGGCCGGTGTTATTCCGGCTATTTTCGCGAGCAGCATTTTGCTGTTCCCGGCTTCGTTGGGTGCCTGGTTCGGTCAGTCTGAAGGTATGGGCTGGTTGCAGGACATCTCGCAGTCGATCGCTCCTGGTCAGCCGTTGAATATTCTGCTGTTTAGTGCAGGGATTATTTTCTTCTGCTTCTTCTATACGGCGTTGATGTTCAATCCGAAAGACGTAGCGGAAAACCTGAAGAAGTCCGGTGCCTTTATTCCGGGCATCCGTCCAGGTGAGCAGTCTGCGCGCTACATTGATGGCGTTCTGACTCGCTTGACCATGTTCGGTGCTCTTTACATGACGGCCGTCTGCCTGTTGCCCCAGTTCCTGGTGGTTGCAGCCAACGTACCGTTCTACCTTGGCGGGACCTCGTTGCTGATCGTCGTCGTGGTTGTGATGGACTTCATGTCCCAAGTACAATCGCACCTCGTTTCGCACCAGTACGAATCCCTGATGAAGAAAGCCAACCTGAAGGGTTACGGCAGCGGCATGCTGCGCTGACCCATAAGGTTCGAGGAGTTGGTGATGAAAGTTCGTGCATCGGTGAAAAAGCTGTGCCGTAACTGCAAGATTATTCGCCGCGAAGGTGTTGTTCGAGTAATTTGCAGCGCGGAACCGCGTCACAAACAGCGCCAAGGCTGAGTGTGATTGTGCTTCAAGCCCGGCAGCTAGTGCGCTGCCGGGTTGATTATTTGTTATTACAGCGATATTATCTCGCGCCCTATTTCTTGGCTTCCGGGGCGTAGGTAGCTGTCAATTGGAGTCCCACTGAATGGCCCGTATTGCAGGCGTTAACATTCCAGATAACAAGCATACTGTTATCTCGCTGACCTACATCTATGGTGTCGGTCGCACTACTGCACAGAAAATTTGTGCAGAGACTGGGGTAAACCCAGCAGCAAAGATCAAAGATCTGAGCGACGAGCAAATTGAACAGCTGCGTGGCGAAGTGGCGAAGTTCACCACTGAAGGTGACCTGCGTCGCGAAATCAACATGAAAATCAAGCGCTTGATGGACCTCGGTTGCTATCGCGGTCTGCGTCATCGTCGCGGTCTTCCAGTACGCGGTCAGCGTACCAAGACCAACGCGCGTACCCGTAAAGGTCCGCGTAAGCCGATCCGCAAGTAATCGCCCCAGCGAATCGACAGGAATTTAATCATGGCAAAACCTGCTGCTCGTCCTCGTAAAAAAGTTAAAAAGACAGTGGTTGATGGCATCGCCCACATCCATGCATCTTTTAACAACACCATCGTGACCATCACCGACCGTCAAGGTAACGCTCTTTCCTGGGCTACCTCCGGTGGTTCGGGTTTCCGCGGTTCCCGCAAGTCCACCCCGTTCGCTGCTCAAGTAGCTGCTGAACGTGCTGGTCAAGCTGCGCTGGAATACGGCCTGAAAAACCTCGACGTCAACGTCAAAGGTCCAGGTCCAGGTCGTGAATCCGCAGTCCGCGCTTTGAACGGCTGTGGCTACAAGATCGCCAGCATCACCGACGTGACGCCAATCCCGCACAACGGGTGCCGTCCGCCGAAGAAGCGCCGCGTGTAATCCAGGAGATTGTAAAGAATGGCTCGTTACATTGGTCCAAAATGCAAACTCGCTCGTCGCGAAGGCACCGATCTCTTCCTGAAGAGCGGCGTGCGCGCGATCGAATCGAAGTGCAACATTGAAGCAGCACCTGGTATCCACGGCCAACGCCGCGGTCGCCAGTCCGACTACGGCACCCAACTGCGTGAAAAGCAGAAGGTCCGTCGTATCTACGGCGTTCTCGAGCGTCAATTCAGCGGCTACTACAAAGAAGCTGCTGGCAAGAAAGGTGCAACCGGTGAAAACCTGCTGCAACTGCTCGAATGCCGTCTGGACAACGTTGTATACCGTATGGGCTTTGGTTCGACTCGTGCCGAATCCCGTCAGCTGGTATCGCACAAGTCGATCAGCGTAAACGGTCAGACCGTTAACGTTCCGTCCTACCAGGTTCGTGCTGGTGACGTGGTCGCTGTTCGCGAGAAAGCAAAAAATCAACTTCGCATTGTCCAAGCTCTCGATCTGTGTGCCCAACGTGGCCGCGTAGAATGGGTAGAAGTAGACACTGAGAAGAAGTCGGGCGTTTTCAAGAACGTTCCAGCTCGCAGTGATCTGTCCGCCGACATCAACGAAAGCCTGATTGTCGAGCTCTACTCCAAGTAAGGGCTAGAAAATAGGTGCATCCATGCAGATTTCGGTAAATGAGTTCCTGACACCCCGCCACATTGATGTGCAGGTTGTCAGTCCAACCCGCGCCAAGATCACTCTCGAGCCTCTCGAGCGTGGCTTTGGCCATACCCTGGGCAACGCGCTGCGCCGCATCCTGTTGTCCTCAATGCCCGGCTGTGCAGTAGTCGAGGCCGAGATTGACGGTGTGCTCCACGAGTACAGCGCCATCGAAGGTGTACAGGAAGACGTAATTGAAATCCTGTTGAACCTTAAAGGTCTGGCTATCAAGCTGCACGGTCGTGACGAAGTTACGCTGACCTTGTCGAAGAAGGGTTCGGGGGTGGTTACCGCTGCCGATATTCAGCTGGATCATGATGTCGAGATCGTTAATCCCGATCACGTAATCGCTAACCTGGCGTCTAACGGCGCCCTGAACATGAAGCTCGTAGTAGCTCGTGGTCGTGGTTATGAACCGGCAGATTCGCGTCAGAGCGATGAAGACGAAAGCCGCAGCATCGGTCGCTTGCAGCTTGACTCTTCGTTCAGCCCGGTTCGCCGTATCGCATACGTGGTGGAAAACGCCCGTGTCGAGCAGCGTACTAACCTGGACAAGCTGGTTATTGATCTGGAAACCAACGGTACTCTGGATCCTGAAGAGGCAATTCGCCGCGCTGCAACCATCCTGCAACAGCAGTTGGCTGCGTTCGTCGACCTCAAGGGTGACAGTGAGCCAGTGGTTGTCGAGCAGGAAGACGAGATCGATCCGATCCTGCTTCGCCCGGTTGACGATCTGGAACTGACTGTACGTTCGGCTAACTGCCTTAAGGCGGAAAACATCTACTACATCGGCGACCTGATTCAGCGTACCGAAGTAGAGCTGTTGAAGACTCCGAACCTGGGCAAGAAATCCTTGACTGAAATCAAGGACGTTCTGGCCTCCCGCGGTCTGTCCCTCGGCATGCGCCTCGACAACTGGCCGCCTGCAAGTCTTAAGAAGGACGACAAGGCGACTGCCTGATCGTCGTAATCACCGAACGTAGTGTTTGGTAAGGAATGAACCATGCGTCATCGTAAAAGTGGTCGTCACCTGAGCCGCACCAGCTCGCACCGCAAGGCCATGTTCCAAAACATGGCGGTGTCGCTGTTCGAGCACGAGCTGATCAAAACTACTCTGCCAAAAGCTAAAGAACTGCGCCGCGTTGCCGAGCCGCTGATCACTTTGGCCAAGATAGATAGCGTTGCTAACCGCCGTCTGGCTTTCGACCGTACTCGTTCGAAAGCTATCGTTGGTAAGCTCTTCAACGACCTGGGCAAGCGTTACGCTACCCGTGAGGGTGGCTACCTGCGCATCCTCAAGTGCGGTTTCCGCGCTGGCGACAACGCGCCTATGGCGTACGTCGAGTTGGTTGATCGTGCTACTGCCGGCGAAGCTGTATCTGCCGAGTAAGACGTCAGTCTGAAACAAAGAACCGGGCCTAGTGCCCGGTTTTTTGTGCCTGTAAGAAACGCGCCGTTTGTACAAGCGTCTCCTTCGTCCACGTCGTCATGATGTGATGGGGATGATCATTAGTTTTTCTCTATCGATGTCTGCAAGTTAATGAATTTGTGGCTGTCATATTGATGATCAATACTCCTTCTCAGCCGATAGCCGGCAGTTCAAGACCGACAGAGGAAGGAAGATCGCATGAGCCAAAACAAAACGCTTACCACCGCCAGTGGCGCTCCTGTTGCCGATAACCAGAATTCCCGTTCCGCCGGCCCTCGTGGCCCACTGCTGCTCGACGACTTTCACCTGATCGAGAAGCTTGCCCACTTCAACCGTGAAAACATCCCTGAGCGCCGTGTACACGCCAAAGGCTCGGGTGCCTACGGTACGTTCACCGTGACGCGCGATATCACTCAATACACCGGCGCGAAGCTGTTTGAGGCAGTCGGCAAGCAAACCCCGACTTTCCTGCGGTTTTCCACCGTGGGCGGTGAGCGTGGTTCGGCCGATACCGAGCGTGATCCGCGCGGCTTTGCCCTGAAGTTTTACACCGAGGAAGGCAACTGGGACATCGTTGGCAACAACACCCCCGTGTTCTTCATTCGTGATCCACTGAAGTTTCCGGACTTTATCCACACCCAGAAGCGTTTGCCGCAAAGCAACCTGAAGAGTGCCCAGGCGATGTGGGACTTCTGGTCGCATTCGCCCGAGGCGCTGCACCAGGTCACCATCCTGTTCTCCGACCGGGGTATCCCTGACGGATACCGCCACATGCATGGCTTTGGCAGCCACACTTACAGCCTCATCAACGCTCAAGGTGAGCGTCACTGGGTGAAGTGGCACTACAAGACCAAACAGGGGATCAAGAACCTTGCTCCTGCTGAGGCGGCACGCCTGGCGGGTACTGATGCGGATTACGCCCAGCGCGACCTGTTCAATGCCATCGAGCAGGGTGATTTCCCGAAATGGCGCGTGTGCATTCAGATCATGAGCGAGGCTCAGGCGGCGGCGCACTACGAGAACCCGTTTGATGTCACCAAAACCTGGTCGCAGAAAGAGTTTCCACTGATTGAAATCGGAGAACTTGAGCTCAATCGCAATCCGCAGAACTACTTCGCGGAAGTCGAGCAAGCGGCGTTCGGTCCCAGCAATATGGTTCCAGGCGTCGGTCTGTCGCCGGATCGTATGCTGCAAGGTCGGGTCTTCGCCTACGCGGACGCTCATCGCTACCGTGTCGGCACCAATCACCAGCAGTTGCCCGTCAACGCTCCGCGGAGTCCGGTCAATACTTACCAGCGCGATGGTTCGATGGCTTTTGGCAGCAATGGCGGTGCGACGCCGAACTACGAGCCGAACAGCTACGTTGAGTCGCCGAAGCAGGCGCCTCGTTACGCAGAGCCCGCGTTGGCCCTTAGTGGTGCCGCCGATCGTTACGACCACCGTGAAGACACTGATTACTACAGTCACGCCGGCGCGTTGTTCCGCTTGATGACTGAAGAGCAGAAATCACTGCTGGTCAGCAACATCGCCGGGGCGATGGCGGGTGTGTCGAGTGATGTGGTTGACCGTCAGTTGCAGCATTTCTACAAGGCTGACCCGGCGTATGGAGAAGCAATCGCAAAGCTGCTCAACGTACAGCTTAACGAAGTCTAAATGAGAAGCAGAACCGCCCTTGTTTGGGCGGTTTTTGCGTTATTTCAACCTGTTTTCTCAGAATATCTTCGCTTTTATTGCGTGTTACGAGTGACGATAAGGGCATGTTGGTTCAAACTACAACTTTCAAGCAGGGAGATGTAGGGCGATGCAAGGCCACCCAGATGTGATCGATTACCTCAACACGTTGCTGACCGGCGAACTGGCCGCGCGTGATCAATATTTCGTCCACTCGCGGATGTATGAGGACTGGGGTTTCACCAAGCTCTACGAACGAATCAACCACGAGATGGAAGAAGAAGCAGGGCACGCTGATGCCTTGATGCGCCGGATTCTGATGCTCGAAGGCACGCCGCGCATGCGTGCGGACGATCTCGATGTCGGCACCACGGTGACCGAGATGCTCGAAGCGGATTTGCGCCTGGAGTACAAGGTGCGGGCTGCGCTGTGCAAGGGCATCAAGCTCTGCGAGCAGCACAAGGACTACGTCAGCCGCGAAATGCTGCGGGTTCAATTGCATGACACCGAAGAAGATCACACCTACTGGCTGGAGAAGCAGTTGGGTCTGATCAAGTTGATCGGGCTTGAGAACTACCTGCAATCCCACACCTGATTGCATAGGGGGAAGCCCCAACGTCTTTTGTAGGAGCGAGCTTGCTCGCGAAAAATCTGAAGACGCTGCGTTATCGTTTACGACCTTCGTCGGAACGCCGCCCGGAGCAAGCTCGCTCCTACAGATACAAAAAAGCCCCTGTCACTGATGAAGTGACAGGGGCTTTTTCATGGGGCGCGGTTAAGCCCGATCGCGTTCCAGCAGCGGCTTGAGGTAGTAACCGGTATGGGATTGCTTCATCTCTGACACTTCCTCCGGCGTGCCGACGGCAATGATCTGCCCGCCCTTGGAACCACCCTCCGGACCCAGGTCCACCAGCCAGTCAGCGGTCTTGATCACGTCCAGGTTGTGTTCGATCACTACCACTGTGTTGCCGTGGTCGCGCAGGCGATGCAACACGTCCAGCAGTTGCTGGATATCCGCGAAGTGCAGCCCGGTGGTGGGTTCGTCGAGGATGTACAGGGTCTTGCCGGTATCGCGCTTGGACAGCTCGCGGGACAGTTTCACCCGCTGGGCTTCACCGCCGGACAGCGTGGTCGCCGATTGCCCCAGCTTGATGTACGACAGGCCGACGTCCATCAACGTTTGCAGCTTGCGCGCCAGGGCCGGTACGGCATCGAAGAACACCCGCGCTTCCTCGATGGTCATCTCGAGGGTCTCGTGGATGCTCTTGCCCTTGTACTTGATCTCCAGGGTCTCGCGGTTGTAACGCTTGCTCTTGCACACGTCGCAGGGCACGTAGATGTCCGGCAGGAAGTGCATCTCGACTTTGATCAGGCCGTCGCCCTGGCAGGCCTCGCAGCGGCCGCCCTTGACGTTGAAGGAGAAGCGCCCCGGCCCGTAGCCCCGGGAGCGGGACTCCGGTACGCCGGCGAACAACTCGCGGATCGGTGTGAACAATCCGGTGTAGGTAGCCGGGTTGGAACGCGGTGTACGGCCAATCGGGCTCTGGTCGATGTCGACGACCTTGTCCAGGTGCTCCAGGCCCTTGATGCTGTCGTGGACGGCCGCTTCAAGGGTAGTGGCGCCATTCAGCGCCGTGGCGCTCAATGGGAACAGGGTGTTGTTGATCAGTGTCGACTTGCCGGAGCCAGACACGCCGGTGACACAGGTCAGCAGGCCGATCGGAATCTCCAGGTCGACATTGCGCAGGTTGTTGCCGCGCGCGCCCTTGAGCGATAGCGACAGCTTCTTGTTGCGCGGCGTGCGCTTGGCCGGGACTTCGATCTTCACCCGGCCCGACAGGTATTTGCCCGTCAGCGAGTCCGGGTGCGCCATGACCTCGGCCGGTGTGCCTTCGGCGACGATATGCCCGCCGTGCACGCCAGCGCCCGGGCCGATGTCCACCACGTAGTCGGCCAGACGGATCGCGTCTTCGTCGTGCTCGACCACGATCACCGTGTTACCGATATCGCGCAGATGCTTGAGGGTGCCCAGCAGCCGGTCGTTATCGCGCTGATGCAGGCCGATGGAGGGTTCGTCGAGGATGTACAGGACGCCCACCAGGCCGGCACCAATCTGGCTGGCCAGGCGAATACGCTGGGCCTCGCCACCGGACAAGGTGTCCGCGCTGCGATCCAGCGACAGATAGTCGAGGCCGACGTTGACCAGGAACTGCAGGCGCTCGCGGATTTCCTTGAGGATCTTGTCGGCGATTTCGCCACGCCGGCCGGTGAGCTTGAGCCCGCCAAAATAATCGGACGCATCGCCGATCGGCAGGTTGGTCACCGCCGGCAGGGTTTTCTCGCCGACCCACACATGCCGCGCCTCACGCCGCAGACGGGTGCCGCGGCAGTCCGGGCACGACTGGGTGCTGAGGAACTTGGCCAGTTCTTCGCGCACCGATGCCGATTCGGTTTCGCGGTAACGGCGTTCCAGGTTCGGCACGATGCCTTCGAACGGGTGCGAGCGTTTGACGATATCGCCACGGTCGTTCAGGTATTTGAAGTCGACGTTTTGCGAACCGCTGCCGTGCAGGATGAATTTCTGCTGATCGGCCGGCAGTTCGTTGAACGGTACTTCGAGGCTGAACTTGTAGTGCGAGGCCAGCGAGCCGAGCATCTGGAAGTAGTAGACGTTGCGCCGGTCCCAGCCACGAATCGCCCCTTCGGCCAGGGTCAGTTCGCCATTGACCAGGCGCTTGATGTCGAAGAACTGCTTCACCCCCAGACCATCACAGGTCGGGCAAGCGCCGGCCGGGTTGTTGAAGGAGAACAGCTTGGGTTCCAGTTCGCTGATCGCGTGGCCGCAGATCGGGCAGGCGAAACGCGCGGAGAAGATCATCTCTTCACCCGGCTCGTCGTCCATCGGCGCCACCAGGGCGATGCCGTCCGCCAGTTTCAGCGCGGTCTCGAAGGATTCGGCCAGGCGTTGTTGCAGGTCGGCGCGAACCTTGAAGCGGTCGACCACGACATCGATGGTGTGTTTTTTCTGCTTGTCGAGCTTGGGTGCTTCGTCCAGCTCATAGAGCTTGCCGTTGATCCGGGCGCGGACGAAGCCCTGTGCGCGCAGCTCTTCGAAAACCGACAGGTGCTCGCCTTTGCGCTCGCGGATGACCGGCGCCAACAGCATCAGCTTACTGCCCTCCGGTTCGGCGAGGACCAGGTCGACCATCTGGCTGACGGTCTGCGCTTCCAGCGGGATGTCGTGATCCGGGCAACGGGGAATACCCACGCGCGCATACAGCAGGCGCAGGTAGTCGTAGATTTCGGTGATCGTGCCGACCGTCGAGCGCGGGTTGTGCGAGGTCGATTTCTGCTCGATAGAGATCGCCGGCGACAGGCCTTCGATGGTGTCGACGTCGGGCTTTTCCATCATCGACAGGAACTGCCGGGCGTAGGCCGACAGCGATTCGACGTAGCGGCGCTGACCTTCGGCGTACAGGGTGTCGAAAGCCAGAGACGACTTGCCGGAGCCGGACAGGCCGGTGATGACGATCAGCTTGTCCCGTGGCAGGGTCAGGTCGATGTTCTTCAGGTTGTGGGTTCGAGCCCCACGAATCAGGATCTTGTCCAAGGTGGCCTCGCTCGGCGGGCGTCGAAAACGTAGGAGTATACGGCCAAATACTGGATGGATGCACACTATCAAGCGAGTGGGCTACTGTCTTACATGAAGAGTGTGTCAGCAATGCGCGTCAAAGCGTCGCGATATACCCTGCCAATCGATGGGACTGGTAGAATCGCCGCCGGTTCACATGAGGTTTTTCCATGCACGATCCCCACAGCGAGCGCATGAGTGGCAGCGAGACCCGCGCGGCAAGCGGTCTGGCCCTGGTGTTCGCCTTCCGTATGCTTGGCATGTTCATGGTGTTGCCGGTACTGGCGACCTATGGGATGGATTTGGCGGGAGCGACCCCAGCCCTGATCGGGCTGGCGATTGGCGCTTATGGCCTGACCCAGGCGGTTTTCCAGATCCCGTTCGGTTTCATTTCCGACCGCATCGGTCGCCGTCCGGTGATTTACCTGGGGCTGATTGTCTTTGCCCTCGGCAGCGTGCTGGCGGCCAATGCCGATTCGATCTGGGGCGTGATCGCCGGGCGGATCCTGCAAGGCGCCGGGGCGATTTCCGCAGCGGTCATGGCGTTGCTGTCAGACCTCACGCGCGAGCAGCACCGGACCAAGGCGATGGCCATGATCGGCATGACGATTGGTCTGTCGTTCGCTGTCGCCATGGTCGTAGGACCGTTGCTGACCCGTGCTTTCGGCCTGTCCGGGTTGTTTTTCGCCACGGGCGGCATGGCGCTGCTCGGCATCTTGATCGTGATGTTCATGGTGCCGCGGTCCAACGGGCCGTTGCAGCATCGTGAGTCCGGCGTGGCGCGTCAGGCGCTGATGCCGACGCTCAAGCACCCAGACCTGCTGCGCCTGGACCTGGGCATTTTTGTCTTGCACGCCATGTTGATGTCGAGCTTCGTTGCCTTGCCGCTGGCCTTGGTGGAAAAAGCCGGCCTGCCCAAGGAGCAGCACTGGTGGGTATACCTGACCGCACTGCTGATTTCTTTCTTCGCCATGATCCCGTTCATTATCTACGGCGAGAAGAAACGCAAAATGAAACGAGTTTTACTCGGTGCCGTCGTGACGCTGATGCTCACTGAGCTATTCTTCTGGCAGTTCGGCGACAGCCTGCGGGCTCTGGTGATCGGTACGGTGGTGTTCTTCACCGCGTTCAATCTGCTGGAAGCTTCGTTGCCATCGCTGATCAGCAAGGTTTCACCGGCCGGCGGCAAGGGCACGGCAATGGGGGTTTATTCCACCAGCCAGTTCCTCGGGTCGGCATTGGGCGGCATTCTTGGCGGCTGGCTGTTCCAGCATGGCGGTCTGTCGGTTGTGTTCCTCGGATGCGCCAGTCTGGCTGCCCTCTGGCTGGCCTTTGCTGTTACCATGCGCGAACCTCCCTACGTCACGAGCCTGCGCTTGCCGTTGTCGCCCGAGGCGATCCGCGAAGCGGGTCTGGTCGAGCGCCTGAAGGCGGTCGTAGGGATAACAGATGCAGTCATCGTCGCAGAAGAGGCGGCGATTTACATCAAACTGGACACCGAACTATTGGATCGCACCACCCTTGAGCGCCTGGTGAACAACCCGGCCGGGGCAGCGTGCGTAGCCTAGGAGAACGTTATGGCCCGTGGGGTTAACAAAGTCATATTGGTCGGCACTTGCGGCCAGGATCCCGAAGTTCGCTACTTGCCTAACGGTAACGCCGTGACCAACCTGAGTCTGGCGACCAGCGAACAGTGGACCGACAAGCAAACCGGTCAGAAAGTCGAAAAGACCGAATGGCACCGTGTGTCGATGTTCGGCAAGGTTGCAGAAATCGCTGGCGAATACCTGCGTAAAGGTTCGCAGGTCTACATCGAAGGCAAGCTGCAGACCCGCGAGTGGGAAAAAGACGGTATCAAGCGTTACACCACTGAAATCGTGGTCGACATGCAAGGCACCATGCAACTGCTGGGCGGCCGTCCACAGGGCGACCAGCAGGGCCAGGGTGGTGGTAACAACTACCAGCAGTCCGCGCCGCGCCAGCAGGCTCCGCGTCCACAGCAGTCGGCACCGCAACAGTCGCGCCCGGCTCCACAGCAGGCAGCTCCTCAGCCGGCTCCGGATTTCGACAGCTTTGATGACGATATCCCGTTCTGATTCTTTCACCGAAGAATAGAACCTGAAAAAGCCCGGCCTCCCTATGGATGCCGGGCTTTTCGCATTTTTACCAGGGCTTTCCTTGCCGGGATCGAGGACCGTCCAGTCGCCAGCGCGCGGTGATACTCTGCTACTGGTCCAGACCTTGTGCAGAGTTGCCCTATGGATCGCCTGTCTACGTTGTTGTCACAGTTCGGCGTGCGCGCGAACCTGTTTTACAGCGGCATGCTTTGCGGCGTGGCGTCCTACGATGGCGCCGACCAGCGCGGTCATATTCACCTGTTGCAGGCCGGCTCTGTCACCTTGAAAGGCCCCGGAAGGAGTGAGTTGTTGCTCACTCGCCCCAGCCTGATTTTCCTGCCGCGCCCCAGCCGACATCAGCTCATCGCCAGTGACCCTGAAGGTGCCCAGCTGTTATGTGCGTCGATGCTGTTCGATGGTGGCGCCAGTAATCCGATATCTGCTTCGCTCCCCGATCTTCTGGTTTTGTCCCTGGATGAGCTGCCGTTGCTGGCCGACACCCTGAGATGGCTGTTCGGTGAAGCTGGCGCCGGGCATTGTGGCCGGGAGGCGGTGCTTGATCGTTTGTTCGAACTGTTGATCATCCTGCTGTTCCGGCATTTGCTCGACCACCAGCAGTTGAGCACTGGAATGATGGCCGGGTTGGCCGATGTGCGGCTGTCGCGCTCGTTGATTCAGATGCACAACCAACCTCAGCGGGCCTGGTCAGTGGCCGAGCTGGCGAATGAGTCGAACATGTCCCGCGCCGCTTATGCGGTGCATTTTCGCGCGGTCCTGGGACAAACACCGTTGGATTATCTTCTGAGCTGGCGCATCAGTCTGGCGCAGAAGCGCTTGCGGGAGGGGCGGCCGATTACGCTGATCGCCGATGAGGTGGGCTATGAAAGTCCGTCGGCCCTTGCCCGTGCGTTTCGCCGCAAGACCGGCTGCAGTCCACGGGACTGGATGAAATCCCTGGCCCTTGAGGGCCGCGTACTTGCTGGTGATGGCGATGACCTGAATGCATCGAGCTGATTCAGGCCATCGGCGGGTGAAGTTGTCAGCTCAAGGGGTTTCCAGTCGGGTCAGCGAATGGCCCGCCACGAACAGGGAGGCGGCAAGCAAGCCGATGTCCTTAAGCAGGAACTGGCCTGGCGCGACCGTAATGGCCGGGAAACCAAGGCCGGGCTCAATCACGCCGGGTGTCGAGAACATAAAACTCAAGGTGGTGAAAAATAACCCGGCCGACAAGGCGCCGCCGATCAAGGAAAGCTTTGGCGACAGCAGGCGACCTGCAATCAGTACGCCGATGGAAATCTCCAGGACACCGAGCAAACTGGAAAACAGATCGACGCTGAAAAGGTCATAGACCCAACCCAGGAAAGGGCTGTTGCTCACCAGTGGCACCAGCCCCTCTGCTTCATAGTGGGTAAATTTCATTCCGCCGAACCAGAAGTAGATAACGGCAAGGGCGAAGTAAATGCCGTAGGTCCCGATCGCCATGGTGGTGAGTCCGAGGGATGTTTTTTTCGACAGGCTGTCAGTGCTGATGTTCATGCTGTTCATTGTTCAGGCTTCCAGTGAGTTATCCAGAAAGTGGCATGGGTGAAAGCAACATCCCCCGCGTAGGCGTAGGGAGTGGAGTGATTGTTGGCTTTGGCATGACTTTCCGGGGTTCTGGCGGTATTGCGTTCGATGCAGATCGTCCAGACTCACTGGTAATAAAAAAGCCCATGGCATTTGAGGCCATGGGCTTTTTCATTTTTGCTGTCTCGTCCTGAATAAGGTTTACACCTTCTGGTTTCTTGTCAGGAACTCGTTGGTCGACACCGCGCTGGCATAGGCAAACGCCAGGGCCGCCATGAACGCCGCATGAACCTGCGCCGCCGGAACCGCTACGCCGTTGAACTCCAGGTCGCGGGTGGCGCAGGCGTCGTGGATCACGGTGACCGTATAGCCGAAATCCGCCGCTGCCCGGGTGATGCCGTCGACGCACATGTGGCTCATGCTGCCCACGACCACCAGTTCCTTGATGCCTTGCTCGTCGAGGATCGATTTCAGCTCGGTTTCGCGGAACGAGTTGACGAAGTGCTTGAGTACCACCGGTTCGTCGGCGCGGTTGAGCACTTTCGAGTGCAGCTTGGCGCCTTCGGAGTTCGGGGTGAAAAACGGTGCATCTTCGGAGGTGAATTCGTGGCGGATGTGCACCACCGAATCCCCTGCGTCGCGGAAGGCCTTGATCAGGCGGACGGCGTTGTCGGCGGCGGCGTCGGCACCGACCAGCGGCCACTTGCCTTGGGGGAAGTAGTCATTCTGGATATCGACTACGATGAGCGCTTGCTTGGCCATGACTGTTTCCTCGAAGTGTGTGTTGGTGTGGAATGAAGTATTGGCTCTGGCAGGCGATCCGAGGATTGGCCGCACCGACAATAGAAGGGGGAAAACTGACAATGGACGCAGAAAGGGCAATCGCCGAACTGGGTGTGCTGATCTATCCCGGTGCGCAGATGGCGGCGGTGCATGGCTTGACGGATTTGTTCGGGGTGGCGAACCGGATTGCCGCCGAACATCAGTCTGCGCAGTTGCCGCTGTTGCGGGTCAGCCATTGGCAGGTCGAAGGTGATCAGCCGCCGGTTCGGGTCTTCGACAGCCATCCCGGCCCGGAGCACGCCCTGGTGGCCGTGTTGATTCCGCCGTCGATCGGCGGCTTTTCCGAGGGCCAGGCGCCACAGGGATTGATCCGCTGGTTGCGTGAGCAACATGCCAACGGTGCGACACTGGGCGGGGTTTGCGTGGGTTCTATCCTGTTGGCCGAAAGTGGTCTGCTCGACGGTCGCAGCGCCACCACCCATTGGACCTCGGCCAAAGCCTTCGCTGAGTGTTATCCGGCGATCCGGCTCAAGGCCGATACGCCGATTGTCGATGACGGCGACCTGATCACCACCGCCGGGCTGATGGCCTGGTCCGAACTGGGTCTGCGCCTGGTCAACCGGCTGCTGGGGCCGAGCATCGCCACCAACACCGCGCGTTTTCTGGTGGTGGAACACAGCGACAGCGCCAGTGAGTGCGGCAGCAACTTTGCGCCGATCCTCAGCCACGGCGATGCGGCGATCCTCAAGGTGCAACACTGGCTGCAAAGCACCGGGGCGACCGATGTGTCGCTGGCGGCGATGGCCGAAAAGGCAGGGCTGGAAGAACGCACCTTCCTGCGCCGCTTCCGCGGGGCCACCGGGCTCAAACCCACGGAATACTGCCAGCATCTGCGAGTCGGCAAGGCCCGGGAAATGCTTGAGTTCACCAACGGCACCATCGATCACATCGCCTGGACCGTGGGGTATCAGGATCCCGGGGCGTTTCGTGCAACGTTCAGGAAAATCACCGGGTTGGCGCCGAGTGATTATCGGACGCGGTTCGGGGTGAGCCCTGGATCGGTTGCACGGTAGTCGCATCACCTCGATTCCCTGTGGGAGCGAGCTTGCTCGCGATGAGGGCATGACATTCAACATTGATGTGTCTGGAACACCGCTATCGCGAGCAAGCTCGCTCCCACAGGGTCGATTGTGTGGGCAGGAGTCGTGCAAAATGCCGGAATCCCGAAGGGCGTCGTGCAGAATAAAACAGGCCCCATGCCATCACCATCTGTGCAACGGGCTGATTTAAAACCCCTTTTCCCTCAACGGGCCTTGGCCTGATCTCTGCACCCCTTCAGCTACATTCATCAAGCGTCGATTGAAGGGGGATGCATGACCCCAGCAAACCGCAGGAAACTGGTGGTCGCCCATTCGGTGCTCGCCGACGCGCCAGTGCACGAAGTTGAAACCAACCGTGCACTGGCCCGCTGGCTGGCGCAGATTTTGGGGCTCAAGTACGGCGGCAGCTACGACCCGCAGTTGCATGGCGGGCGAGACCTCTACCTGTTGCCGACCCAGACCCTGGTGGGCGCTGCGGCTGCCCGGCAACTGGGGGTCAAGGGGCCGGAGGATTTGTGGGGCGGTTATGTCGACCACGACTTCATCTGCACCAAAGCCATCAGTCACGGATTGCTCAACCGCCACGCCCATGCGCCGCCAGGCTGGGCGCCGTTGTTTTCCGAGCGGGTGCGCGGCGTGGTGCTCGACGGTCTCAGCGTGTTCTCCCTGAAGGATGCGCGCCCGGCGGCGGAACATCTGTTGTACACCGGGCCGATCCGCCTGAAACCGATTCATGCCTGTGCCGGACGTGGTCAGGAAGTGATCAAGAGCCTCGACGAGTTCGATGAACTGCTTGCCCAGCCCGAGGCTGAGGCGATGTTCACCGAAGGCGTGGTGCTCGAACAGGACCTGGACCAGGTGATCACCCACAGCGTCGGCCAGAGTCGTATCGGCGGCAAGGTACTCAGTTATTGCGGGGATCAATACTTGACCGAGGACGCTCAGGGTGAACAGGTGTATGGCGGGTCCAACCTGCTGGTGGTGCCGGGCGGCTATGACGAATTGTTGAAGCTGGATCTGCCGGAGGACGTGCGCCTGGCGATCCACCAGGCACAGGTGTTCGACAGCGCGGCGGATGAAGCCTACCCAGGTTTCTATGCCTCGCGGCGCAACTACGACATCGCCCAGGGTGTCGGCAGCGACGGCCGGCCACGCAGCGGTGTGCTCGAACAGTCCTGGCGCATGGGCGGAGCCAGCAGCGCCGAAGTGGCGGCGTTGCAGAGTTTCGTCAACGATCCGGGAATGTGCGCAATTCGTGTGTCTTCGGTGGAAACCTACATCGATCAGCTGCTGCCGGCGGACGCCATCGAGGTGTACCGCGGGCCGGCGCAGTCCAGTGACTTTCTCCTCAAGTACGTGACGGTTAAATCCTATGACGGCTAGAAGCGAATCCATTCAGATCGACATCGACGACGAACAGATGAGCGGGACCTTCCTGAGCCCCAAATCGAAAGTCCCCGGCGTGCTCTTTGTGCACGGTTGGGGCGGCAGCCAGGAGCGGGACCTGGAACGCGCCAAGGGCATCGCCGGGTTGGGTTGTGTGTGCCTGACCTTCGACCTGCGCGGGCACACCGGTGGCACTGGCATCCCATTGACCCGGGTAACCCGGGAAGACAATTTGCGCGACTTGCTGGCGGCCTATGACCGCTTGCTCGCGCACCCGGCCCTCGATACCTCGGCGATTGCCGTGGTTGGCACTAGCTACGGGGGCTATCTGGCCTCGATCCTGACCTCGCTCAGGCCGGTGCGCTGGCTGGCGCTGCGGGTGCCGGCGCTGTATCGCGACGAGCAATGGCACGCGCCGAAACGCGACCTGGACAAGCTGGATCTGCGTGATTACCGAAGCACCCTGGTGCGTGCCGACAGCAATCGTGCCTTGCATGCCTGCTCGCAATTCACCGGGGATGTCCTGTTGGTGCAGTCGGAGACCGACGACTACGTGCCCCATTCGACGATCATGAGTTACCGCGCGGCGTGCCAGCAGACTCACTCGCTGACCCATCGAATCATCGATGGTGCCGACCACGCGCTGAGCGACCCGGTTTCGCAGCAGGCCTACACCTCGATCCTTGTCGGCTGGATTACCGAGATGGTGGTGGGGGAACGGTTGAGCATTATTCAATCCCAGTGATTTGCGCTGTGCTTGCGGACGCCTTCGCGGGTAAGTCGGATCGCCGCACCGCCGCTCCCACATGGATCGAGGGTGTACATAGAGTCTGCATCCACCAACAGACCCTGTGAGAGCGGGCTTGCTCGCGAAGGCGTCTTCACAGCCAGCACAAAATCACTTGGGTTTTTTCTCTATCCGCAACGCCTTGGCCTTGGCCTCCACCAGCAAATACATCACCAGGGCAATCAACAACGGCAGGATGAAATAAATCGCCCGATAGGCCAGCAGTCCCGCCACCAGGCTGCCCCGCGAAGCCTCGTGTTGCAGCAGCGCCACAAACACGGCTTCCAGTACCCCGAGCCCGGCCGGGATGTGAGTGATGACCCCGGCGATGGCACTGATCAACAGCACGCCCAATACCAGTGGATAATCCAGTTTGCTCGGCAGCAAGGTGAAAATCACCGCCGCCATCAGCGACCAATTCAGGGCACCGAGCGCCAGTTGCAGCACCGCCATGCGCAGCGACGGCAAGTCAATCTCGACGCCGCGAATCACCCACTCCCGACGTTTGGCAAACCGGCACGCCGCCAGGTATCCGGCGCTCAGCAGCAACAACAAAACCCCCACGCCCTGCAGCGCGCTACTGTTGAGTTTCCAGCCCGGCGGCATGCGCACCAGCCCGCTGCTGAAAACGGCGCCGGCAATCACCATGTACCCAAACCAGTTGGTCGCCAGGCTCAGGCCGAGGATTTTCGCGATATTGCTCTTGCTGACCCCGAGCCGCGAATACAACCGGTAACGCATGGCGATACCGCCGACCCAGGCGCTCAGATTCAGGTTGAAGGCGTAGCTGATGATCCCTACAGGCAGGATCTGCTTCCAGGTCAGGTTCTGGCGGATGTAGGTGCGGCCGATCAGGTCGAAGCAGGCGTACACCAGAAAACTCACCAGGGTCAGCCCCGACGCAATGATCAGTGTGCGCACCTTGAAATCGGTCAGGTTATCGAACACTTCGCTCCATTCGAGGCGCTGGGCGAGCATCGTGAACAGCACGATCAGCATCAGGAAAAACAGCATCGTCAGCGGTCGTTTCCAGCGGCTCCAGTGCGACTTGCCGGGGCTTTTGGCGTGAGTTGCCGTGTCGGGCTCAGCGCGGTTCATGGTCAGCGCTCCCGGTCGGAGGGGGGAAGGGTTTCAGGCGAGGTTTATGCGCCGGCAACCAACCGGCCCACGCCGGGAAATGCCGCAGGAAGTGAAACACCAGAAAACCGATGGTCATGTGCCAGACACGTCCGCGTGGCGCGATGTCGGGAGACATGACCTTGCAATGGTTGTCGCTGAGGTCTTCCAGGCGATCGAACAGATGACGATTGAAGCCTCGGTCACGGATCAGCACGTTGGCTTCCAGATTCATCGACAGGCTCAACGGGTCGAGGTTGCTCGAGCCAACGGTGCTCCAGTCTTCATCCACCAGCGCGACCTTGCCGTGCAGCGGGCGGTCGCAATATTCGTAGATCTTCACCCCGGACTTGAGCAAGTAATCGTAGGTCATGCGCGCCGCGAGCCTGGCCACTCGCATGTCTGGCTGGCCCTGCAGGATCAGCCGCACATCCACGCCTCGGCGGGCCGCGTTGCGGATCTCGCGCAGCAAACGGAAACCGGGAAAGAAGTAGGCGTTGGCGATCACCACCCGGCGCTGCGCCTGGCGCAATACCTGGCGGTAAACCTCCTCGATGTCGGTCTGGTGTTCCCCGTTGTCGCGGTACACCAGCCGCACCTGGCCATCGTGATCGCTGAAGGCCAGTTCCGAACGTCGCTGCCGACGGCGGCGCCACCAGTATTTGGCGTGCGCCGGGCGACCGCATTGCAGCAGGGCAAAGTGATGGATATCGGCAACGGCCGGACCCTGAACTTCTACGGAATAATCCTGTTTGGCCTCGGGGCCGAAGTCGGCCAGATGATCGGCGGAAAAGTTGATCCCGCCGACGAACGCCACGGTGCCATCCACCACCACAATCTTGCGGTGCAGGCGCCGGAACCAGTTGGTGCGGATGCCCAGGCGTTTCGGAGCCGGGTCGAATATTTGCAGGTGCACGCCGGCGGCGGTCAGGGCGGTGAGGAACCCGGTACTCAGTTCGCCGCAGCCAAAGCCGTCGAGGCTGACGGTAGTACGCACGCCGCGTTGAGCGGCTTCGATCAGGATCTGTTGCAACTCGTTGCCGACCTTGTCCTCGAACAGAATGAAGGTTTCCAGCAGGATTTCACTTTGCGCCCGGCGCAGGGCTTCAAACACCCGGGGAAAGTACGCCTCGCCGTTTTCCAGCAACTCGACCCGATTGCTGCCTTGCCAGCCGTATTCGACATCGACCGCAGTCGGCTCGCGGGAGGGCGGAGCGGGGATGTGTTCCAGCGTGGTTTTTTCCATCGAGTGGCTGCTCATAGCTCGATCTCCACCGACAGCGGGACGTGGTCGGAAAGGTGTGACCAGGGCCGGGAGGTCAGCACTTGCGGATGGCTGGCCTTGAGGTTGCGTACGTAGATGCGGTCCAGGCGCAAAGCCGGCAAGCGCGCGGGGAAACTGCGCGCCGGTTTGCCATGGTGCGCGGCGAAGACTTCGCGCAAACCGCAGGGCTTGAGCAATGCATCGGCGCGCTGGCGCCAATCGTTGAAGTCCCCGGCGACAATCACCGGGGCATCGCCCGGCAGGGCGTCCAGGCGTTGGGCGAGCAACTTCAGTTGCGCTGTGCGGTGGGTTTCGCGCAGCCCCAGGTGCACGCAAATCGCATGCACTTCCTGGCCATCACCGGGCATGCGCAACACGCAATGCAGAATTCCGCGGTTCTCGTGGCCGCTGATGGACACGTCGAGGTTGTCGTGGCGGATGATCTGGAACTTCGACAACAGCGCATTGCCGTGATCGCCCGCCGGATACACCGCATTGCGGCCATAGGCGAACTGCGGCCACAGGCTGTCGGCGAGGAATTCGTATTGCGGCATCGCCGGCCAGTTGGTGTAGCGCCTGGGATGCTGCTCGTGGGTACCGTGGACTTCCTGCAAAAACACCACATCGGCAGACACACTGCGCACCGCTTCACGCAGTTCCGGCAGGATGAAGCGCCGGTTGAGCGCGGTGAAACCTTTATGGGTGTTGACCGTCAGCACCGTGAAACGACAAGTGACGGACGAACCCTGTACCCGCATTTCGGTTGCGTTTGAGTGTGCGGGAATATCGGTGTGATTCGCTGTCATGTCGTCTCCCGCCTGACGGCTCCTGTCTTTGGATGACCCTGGGGCGGCGGCGAAAGTTTCGATGGGGCGGCGGACGGTACCTTTCTACAGAACACCGCCGCTCCCACAGTGGGTATCAGTGGCCTGTGATAATGCGGGCAGAACCCTCAGCGTGTTCGGCATAGACCGGGCCGAGGCGATCAAGACGCCCACTCCAGGCGGTCAGTGCCAGCGCCACCAACACCACCAGACCACCGATCCACGCGGTGTGAATCAAGCCCATGTGGGCGACGATCAGGCCACCGCCCCACGCGCCACCGGCAATGCCGAGGTTGAACGCCGCGATGTTCAGGCCGGACGCCACGTCCACGGCCTGCGGGGTGTGATGCTCGGCCTGGCGCACCACATACACCTGCAGCCCCGGCACATTGCCGAACGCCACCGCACCCCAGACCAGCACGGTGGCCAGCGCCAGCCAAGGATTACCGGCGGTGAAAGTCAGCACGAACAACACAACGGCGAGCAGGGCAAAGATGATTTTCAGGGCGCTGATCGGGCCGCGCTTGTCCGCCAGTTTGCCGCCCCAGATGTTGCCGACGGCCACGGAGATGCCGTAGACCAGCAACACCAGGCTAACGGTGCCGGCGCTGAAGCCGGAGAGGTCCTGAAGAATCGGTGCGAGGAAGGTAAAGGCAATGAACGAGCCTCCGTAGCCGACGGCCGTCATGGCATACACCAGCAACAGGCGCGGTTGCTTGAGCACCTGCAGTTGCTGCAACAACGAGGCGGGTTTGCTGTGGGCGATATTTTTCGGCACGTAGAGCAGGCTGCCGATGAAGGCGATCACGCCCAGTGCGGAAACGGCGAGGAAGGTTTCACGCCAGCCGAAATGCTGGCCGATGAATGTCCCCAGCGGCACGCCGGTGACCAACGCCACGGTCAGGCCGGTGAACATGATGGCAATCGCGCTGGCGGCTTTTTCCTTCGGCACTAGACTGGTGGCGATGGTCGAGCCGATCGAGAAAAACACCCCGTGGGCCAGACCTGTGACGATCCGCGCGAGGATCAACGACTCGTAGCTCGGTGCTTGCCACGCCAGCAGATTGCCGAGGGTGAACAGCACCATCAGCGACAACAGCAGCAATTTGCGTGGAACCTTGCCGGTGAGGGCGGTCAGCACCGGGGCGCCGACGGCAACGCCTAGGGCATACAGGCTGACCAACAGCCCGGCGGATGGCAGACTGACGCCGAGGTCGGCGCCAATGGTGGGTAACAGGCCAACGATGACGAACTCGGTCGTCCCGATGGCAAAAGCGCTGAGGGTCAGCGCGAGCAAGGCAATGGGCATGGCTGCAACTCCGGAGGTTGATTCGATGGAGCGCAGTGTCGGGATTTGGCTCGTTCAGAAAAATACAGGGATGGACATTTGATATTTGCCTTGGGCGCAAAGATCGCGAGCGCGGGTGTTAGTCTGTGGCGAGGGGGCCATATCCGAACTTGCCCGGCATTTCTCGATCAGTTCCATACAGACACAAACAAAGGAGCGGGTGCTTTGATCAGGCTCAAGACCGCGATACTGCTGGGAGCGTTGCTGTTTGTGGGCAGCGAGCAACTGGAAGCCGCCGCGATACCGGGGCTGCCGGCCAGCGCGAATGCTGCGACGCCGCTGGCCCACCCCGAACCGCTGGTGCAAGGCGGATTATTGGGGGCCATCAGTTCGAGCATCGACGAGGTCCAGACCAAACTCGATCTCAACGAAAACCTCGTCGACGTCTGGCGCCTGCGTGCCGACCGCGCGGCCGATGAAGTGGATCAGTTGGTCAATCAGCCATCGGCCCGTTCGCCTTGGAGCGTCGCCAGCGATTTCCTGCTGCTGACCTGCGTGTGGGCGGTGGTGTTTGCCTGTCTTTGGCTGCTTGGGCGGATGGCCGCCAGGCGCCTCTGCGAGCATCGTCTGCTGCTCAGTCGTGAACGAGGCCAGGCGTTGCTCGGTTACGTGCTGCCCTACACCCTTGCGGCGGTGATCAGTCTGCCGTTGACTATTTATGCCAGTCAGTTTTTGCCGATATCGGCGGGACGGGCGCTGGCGCTGTGTCTGGCCTATGCCGCCAGCGCGGGGATCTTTGCCGCGTCATTGGTGCTGTCGCTGGTAGTGGTGTTCAATACCGGGCACAAGCGGCGGGCGGTGCAGATCATCCGCGAGAAGAGTCCCCGACCGTTGTTCGTTATCGGCTTTCTGGTGGCCTTGAGCGACGCCCTGACCAGCCCGCAGATCGCCCATCAACTGGGCAACAATCTCACCAGCAGCATCGCCGTGTTCACCGGGTTGGCAGCGTCGATGTCCTTCGGCTTGCTGGTCATCCGCATGCGCCGCCCGGTCGCCCATGTGATCCGTATTTTGCCGCTGGCCCAGCGCCTCAGGCAGCCGGCGCTGCGTGAAACCCTGCGGATATTTTCCGGGCTCTGGTATTGGCCGATTCTGTTGATGGTACTGGTTTCGATCATCAACCTGATCGGCGCCGGGGCGGACAACCAGAGAGTGCTGCGCAGCGCCTTGTTCACCACAGTGTTGCTGATTGCCACGGTGTTTCTCAGCACCACGCTGCATCATCTGTTCAAGGCCCGCAGCGAAGCGGACCTGCGCCGCAGCAGCGCCTACAAGGAACGCTTTCTCAATTTGTCCCACGCCTTGCTGCGTATCGGCATGGCCATCGTGTTCATCGATATCCTCGGGCGGATCTGGGGCGTGTCGCTGTTCGAATTCGCAGTGACCAATGCCGTGGGCCGGGCGATCAGTGATTCCCTGGGCCACATCGGTTTGATCCTGCTGGTGACCTGGATGGTCTGGGTGGTGCTCGACACGGCGATTCAGGAAGCCCTGAAACCGCCGACCAACAAGCGCTCGGCGCGCCAGCCGAGTACGCGGGTGAAAACCATCCTGCCGCTGCTGCGCAACGCGATCAAAATCATCCTGGTGGTGATTTGCGCGATCACCACCATGGCCAACCTGGGGATCAACGTCGCGCCGTTCCTGGCCGGTGCCGGGGTCATCGGCCTGGCGATCGGTTTCGGCTCCCAGCAACTGGTGCAGGATGTGATCACCGGGCTGTTCATCATCATCGAAGACACCCTGTCCATCGGTGACTGGGTGGTGCTCGATTCCGGGCATGCCGGCACGGTCGAAGGCCTGACCATCCGCACCTTGCGCCTGCGCGACGGCAAGGGCTTCGTGCACTCGGTGCCGTTCGGGCAGATCAAGGCCGTGACCAACCAATCGCGGCAATTCGCCTATGCGTTTTTCTCGGTGCAATTCACCTACGACACCGATGTCGACAAGGCCATCGAACTGATCCGCGAGGCCGGGCATTCCATCAGCAACGACCCGTTCCTGCGTTACAACCTGCAAGGGCCGCTGGATGTGTTTGGCGTCGACAAGATGGATCTCAACGGTGTGGTGCTGACCGCGCAATTTCGCACGGTGTCCGGTGGTCAATACGCGGTGAGCCGGGCCTTCAACCAGCGTTTGAAAAAGCTTGTGGATAACTGCCCGTGGGTGAACTTCGCGCAGACTTATCCACAGCAGGCGCTGGTGCCGAGGCATCCGGTCGACGCGCCAGCCGACGCAGGGCATGAGCCGGACCATTCGGCGGTGCTGATGCCGGATCGGCCGCGGTCTCAGTAGAAGGTTTTGTCCTGAGGTTCTTTATTGGCTGTGATGGCCTCTTCGCGGGCAAGTCGGATCGCCGCACCGCCGCTCCCACAGGGTTTTGTGTTGGAACACCAATCTGTGTCCGGACATAGATCCAATGTGGGAGCGGGCTTGCTCGCGAAGGCGCCAGACAAGACACCTTCAGTGCCGGATCAGTTTGTTGTGCACTTCGGCACGGAGTTGCTGATCCAGCTCCCCCCAGAACTGCTGCTTGCCAGCAATCTCGGCAGCCACCGACAATCCATCGCGATACACCAAGCGATTGCTCGCCAGTGCCGGGACTTTCGTGCCGGGCAATAGCGTGCCGGCGAGGTTCAGCGGATCAACCCCGCACACCGCGACCAGGCCGCCGTCATGGGGCCGACGTCGCACCTCCCGCAGCAATGGAATCGCCTCGGGCAGGGCGAATTGCTCGCCCGCCAGGCCACTGACAAACCGCCCGCCGCGAATCTCGCCGCGTGCCTCCAGGCGATGGAAAGTGCGCAGCAGTTCGCGCCAGTTCGGCAACCAGTCCGCCTCACGCTCCAGCAAGCGCCAGAACACCACGCCGTAGCGGCGCAGCAAGGTCATGGCGATGTGTTCAAGGGTTTCGGCAGACGTCCGCTGGTTTTGCACCACCGGCGCGGCCGGTGCGCGTCGCAACAGGGCCCAGCGCCCGGCGTCGTCCATGCCACCGATGAATGCCCCACGTCCACGCCGACTGTTGCGTGGCTGGCGCTTGCTGGCCGGGGTGATCAGTGCGCGCAATCCGGCGAAGCTGTCGGCGTTCACCAACCCCGCGCCCACCAGTTCCTGCAGGGCGATTTCCAGCTCCGAACGCAGCAGGTGGGCCTCATGGATCAGCTCATCGAAAAACAGCGCGCCATGCTGGCTGAGGGCGGCGTGGACCTTTTGCGTTTTCGGCGAGAGTTCGCTGACCGGCGTCTGTTCGGTCAAGCCACTCCAGAGGCCGACCCGGTTGCGCGGCAGCAACACAATCGGCGTGCTGCGCAGCGCGGTGCTGGCGCTTTTGTTGTGCGCAGTCAGACGCGTCCACACCAGTCTGCCGCTGCGGCACAGTTCATCGAGCCAGGTCGCCGAGTAGTCCTTGATCCGCGCTGGCAGAATGTCGCTGTCCCAGGCTGAAGCGGCGGCGGGGTAGCCTTCGAATTGCGCAATAACGGCCGGCAAAACCGCCGCACCCTGACCCTGGCTTGCGCTCGACACATGCTGCCAGTCGAACAGGAATCGCATGAAATCCTGCAACGCCACCGGTTCGATTTCCCGGCGCAGGCGCTTGACCGTATAGCGGTGAATCCGCGCCAGCAAATGCCGCTCGCACCATTCCTCCTGAGCAGTGCCCGGGGTGAAGCGGCCGCGCAGCACGTAGCCTTCGCGTTCCAGTTGCGCCAGGGCCTGGTTGACCTGTGCAGCGGGCAATCCGAGCGGTTCGGCAATACGATCGAGCGCCAGCGGCCCGAAGGCGCTGAGCCGCGCGCGGATCAGTTCGAGGATGGCGTCGTCGGCTTCCCAGACCTCGTCGAAGTCCGGCAACGCTTGCAGCGATGGTATCAATTCGGCCTGTGGATAAATCGCCCGCAGGCAGGTCAGGCGTTCCAGTGCCAGCCACAGCGATTGCCCGGCGTTGATCCGCAAACGGCTCGCGCGTCCACTGTCGGCCAGGGTCGTGAGCCAGTCGAGCCACTGCAGATTGGCGCCGGCCTCGGCATCGGTGATGCACGCCAGGCTCATCAAGGCCTCGTGCATTTCATCGACAGCGGAGGGCGCTGGCCAGGCTTCGTCGCGCACGGCGGCAATCGCCTCGGCGTCCAGCGCACCGAGATCGTCGGTGGATTGCGGGTCGCTCCAGCGCCGATTGAGCACGGCTTGGGTTCGACGCTCCTCCAGTGGCGCATCGTCGAGAAAGGTGTAGGGCCGGGCGCTGAGAATCTCCGCCGCCAGCGGCGAGGGCGCGGGCAAGTCGCGGCTGATCAGGCGAATGTCGCCGCGTTCCATGCGCCGCAACAAGGCCAGCCAGCCTTGGCTGTCCATGGCGTCGTGCAGGCAATCGTCGAGGGTTTGTTCTACCAGCGGATGGTCGGGTATCTCCCGTTCGCCGGCGAGGTTTTCCACGCAGGCGATCTGATCGGGAAACACACTGGCGATCAGGTCTTCGCTTTTCATCCGCTGGATCTGCGGCGGGACTTTGCGCCCGCCGCTGTAGCGCGGCAGGGCCAGGGCCACGCCGGCATTCCAGCGCCAGCGCACGCCGAACAGCGGTGCGTCGAGCACGGCTTGAATCAGGATGTGTTCGGCACTGTTGCTGTGCAGGTAGCGCCAGACGTCGTCCAGTTCAAAGCTGTGGCTGGTGGACAGCGACAGCACGATGGCGTCTTCGCTGGCGGCGGCCTGCAATTCGAAGTTGAAGGTGCGACAGAAACGCTTGCGCAGGGCCAGGCCCCAGGCGCGGTTGATGCGGCTGCCGAACGGCGTGTGAATGACCAGTTGGGTGCCGCCGGACTCGTCGAAAAAACGTTCCATCAGCAGCGTGTCTTGGGACGGCAGGGCACCCAGTGTTTGCCGCGCACGGGCCAGGTAGTCCACCAATTGTTCTGCACTGGCGAGGTTCAGGCCCAGGGTCTCGGTCAGCCAGTCGAGCGCTGGTTGCAAGTTGCCTGGCGCAGTACCCAGCAGGTCGTCGAGTTGTGCCTGCAAGCGCGCCACCGCCGAGGACAATTCGGCGCTGCGCCCAGGCGCTTCACCGAGCCAGAACGGAATGGTCGGTGGCTGGCCCTGGGCGTCCTCGACCCGGACTTTGCCGGTTTCCACCCGCAGGATCCGATAGGACGTGTTGCCCAACTGGAAGACATCCCCGGCAATGCTTTCCACCGCGAAGTCTTCGTTGATGGTGCCGATGTTCAGCCCTTGAGGCTCCAGCAGCACGCTGTAGTCGGCGTTGTCCGGAATGGTCCCGCCACTGGTCACCGCCGTCAGTTTCGCGCCCCGGCGGCTACGCAGGGTGCGGCTCACGGCATCGCGGTGCAGGTAGGCGCTACGGATGCCCTGACGGCCGTTGTAACCCTCGGCGAGCATGTGCAGCAGCGCCTGATAGTGTTTGTCGTCGAGTGCGGCGTAGGGCGAGGCGCGGCGCAGCATCTCCAGCAGCGCTTGCTCCGGCCATTCCTGACAACTGACCTCGGCGATGATCTGCTGCGCCAGCACGTCCAGCGGCGCTTGCGGGATCAGCAAGGTATCGAGTTCGCCCCGGCGCACACAGTCGAGCAGCGCGGCGCATTCGATCAGGTCATCGCGGGTGGTGGCGAACAAACGGCCCTTGGGCGTGCCGCCGACCTGGTGCCCGGAGCGGCCGACCCGTTGCAGAAATCCGGCAATCGAGCGTGGCGAGGCGATCTGGCACACCAGATCGACGTCGCCGATGTCGATCCCCAGTTCCAGCGACGCTGTGGCGATCAGCACTTGCAGGTCGCCGCGCTTGAGCCGCTGCTCGGCATCCAGGCGAAACTCCTTGGCCAGACTGCCGTGGTGGGCTGCCACGGCATCCTTGCCCAGGCGCTCGCTCAGGTGCCGACTCAAGCGTTCGGCCAAGCGCCGGGTGTTGACGAAAATCAGCGTGGTCCGGTGCTCCCGGGCGAGGGCGGCGAGGCGGTCGTACACCAGTTCCCAGACATCGTTGGCCATCACGGCCGATAGCGGCACGGGCGGCACTTCGATGTCGAGGTCGCGGGGGCGGGCGTGGCCGATGTCGACGATCTCGCACGGGCGATCGCGGCCCACCAGAAAACGCGAGACTGCCTCGATGGGTTTTTGCGTGGCCGACAGACCGATGCGCAGCAGCGGCTCCGGGCAGAGTGCTTGCAGGCGTTCAAGACTCAGTGCCAGGTGGCTGCCGCGCTTGCTGGCGGCCATGGCGTGGATCTCGTCGACGATCACCGTTTGTGCGGTACCGAGCATCTGCCGGCCCGAGTCGGAACCGAGCAGCACATACAGGGATTCCGGCGTGGTCACCAGAATGTGCGGCGCCGTTTTGCGCATTGCCGATCGGTCTTTTTGCGGTGTATCGCCGGTGCGCACGGCGGTGCTGATCTGCAATTCGGGCAGGCCCATCACGCGCAATTGCTCGGTAATGCCGGCCAGCGGGTTTTGCAGGTTGATCTGGATGTCGTTGGACAGCGCCTTGAGCGGCGAGACGTAGACCACCAGCGTGGCGTCGGGCAAGCCTTCGGGGCTTTCCAGGCCACGGTGCACCAGGTCGTCGATGACGGCGAGAAAGGCGGTGAGGGTCTTGCCGGAACCGGTGGGTGCGGCGACCAGGGTCGAGCGACGCTGGCGGATCAACGGCCACGCCCGGGCCTGGGCGGCGGTGACCGACGGGAACGTGTGGCCGAACCAGGCGCTGACGGCAGGGTGGAAGCCGCTCAGGGCACTGTCTGCGGGGATGGGCAGGTTCATGCAGCAATTTATGCGGGTGGGGGGCGCAAGATGCAAGTACCACTCAAGATCTTCACCGCCTTTCAGGGCCCTATCGCGAGCAAGCTCGCTCCCACAGGGGGGCGGTGTACACAAAAGCATTGTGGGAGCGAGCTTGCTCGCGATGAGGCCAGTCCAGGCACCGCAAAAGTCGGACATCTACACTTTACGGGTGACGGTTGCGCACTAAACCCGCAAAATGCAACGATTCCGGCAATTACCAACGACATCGCCTGGGCGCGGTGTCGATAACGCCATTGTTTCAATCAGACTGGGCCTGCTGACTCTATGCGAATGCGCCTTATGTTACTGGGCGGCGGAAATGCCCTTGGGCAGGCGCTGATTCGCCTCGGTGCGGAGGAAGACATCGGTTTCCTCGCCCCCCGCCCGCCCGAAGACGGCTGGGATGCCGCGAGCCTGACACAATTGCTCGACGACACCCGTCCCGATGCATTGATCAACCTTGCCTACTACTTCGACTGGTTTCAGGCCGAGGCAGTGAGCGAATCGCGCCTGGCCGGCCAGGAGCGCGCGATCGAGCGTCTGGCGGAACTGTGCCAGCACCACAACATCGTTCTGCTGCAACCTTCCAGTTATCGCGTGTTCGACGGCTCCCGCGCCACGGCCTACAGCGAAAAAGACGAACCGGTACCCCTGGGCCTGCGGGGTCAGGCCTTGTGGCGGATCGAGCAAAGCGTGCGCGCCACCTGCCCGCAACACGTGCTGCTGCGTTTCGGCTGGCTGCTGGACGACAGCCCGGATGGCGCCCTTGGCCGCTTTCTCGCCCGTGCGGAACAACCCGAAGAACTGCTGATGGCCGACGACCGACGGGGCAATCCGACGCCGGTCGACGACGCCGCCCGGGTGATCATTTCAGTGCTCAAGCAACTCGATTGCGCCGCGCCGCTGTGGGGCACCTACCACTACGCCGGGCATGAGGCGACCACGCCGCTGGCGCTGGGGCAGGCGATTCTGACCGAAGCCCGCAGCCTGCATCCGCTGGCCATCGAAGCCCCGACCGCCCAGGCCCACGCCGCGCGTCCGGATGCCGCCGAAGAACCGCAACACGCGGTACTGGCCTGCAAGAAAATTCTGCACACCTTCGGGATCAAGCCGCGCGCCTGGCGTGCGGCGCTTCCCGGCCTACTGGACAGGTTCTATCGCCATGGCTGACGGCCCCGTTTTGATCACCGGTGGTGCCGGTTTCATTGGTTCACACCTGACTGACGCCCTGCTTGCCAAGGGCCATGCGGTGCGGATTCTCGATGACCTGTCCAGCGGCAAGCGCAGCAATCTGCCGCTGGACAATCCCAGGGTCGAACTGATCGTCGGCGACGTGGCCGATGCGGCTTTGGTCGCCCAGGCGATGGCCGGATGCAGCGCCGTGGCGCACCTCGCCGCCGTGGCTTCGGTGCAGGCCTCGGTGGACGATCCGGTACGCACGCACCAGAGCAACTTCATCGGCACGCTGAACGTCTGCGAAGCCATGCGCCAGAGCGGGGTCAAGCGCGTGCTGTTTGCCTCCAGTGCGGCGGTGTATGGCAACAATGGCGAAGGTGAGTCGATCGACGAAGACACGCCCAAGGCGCCCCTGACGCCTTACGCGGTGGACAAACTGGCCAGCGAACATTACTTCGACTTCTACCGCCGCCAGCATGCACTGGAGCCGGTAATTTTCCGCTTCTTCAACATCTTCGGCCCGCGCCAGGATCCGTCCTCGCCGTACTCCGGGGTGATCAGCATATTCAGCGAGCGCGCACTGAAGGGTTTACCGATCACGGTGTTCGGCGATGGTGAGCAGACCCGGGATTTTGTCTACGTCGAAGACCTGGTCGACTTGCTGGTGCAGGCCATCGAGAAGCCCAGGGTCGAAGACGGTGCGGTCAACGTTGGCTGGAACCAGGCGACGACCCTTAAGCAAATGCTCGAAGCGCTCGAAGCCGTGGTCGGCAAGCTGCCACCGGTGAGCTACGGCCCGGCGCGCTCCGGTGACATTCGTCATTCCCGGGCGAACAACCGGCGTTTGTTGGAACGCTTCAGTACCACTGAGCAGACCCCGATGCGCGAGGGGCTGGCGCGGTTGCTGGGGCGATAGATCGCTGCCCGGCGGACATGAAAAAGGCGCCTTTTTACAGGCGCCTTTTTCACGGCCGGAATTTACCTGATGCAGGTAGATTCCCTGTGGCGAGGGGGGTGTCGGATCGCCGCACCGCCCCGTTCGACTGCGAAGCAGTCGCCGTCAGTATTTAGTCTGTTCGCCACCAAGCCTCATTCACCACCACGTGAACGTTCTTTAGAACTTGTAACCCAGACCCACCATGTAGATGAACGGGTCTACATCGACGTCCACACGTGCCCGGGTACCTGGGGCAATCGAGTTGTTCTCGACAGTGGCGCGGGTATCGATGTCGATGTAGCGCACCTGGGCGTTGATCATGACGTTGTCGGTCAACATGTAGTCAGCACCGACCTGCCACGCCAGGCCCCAGGAGTTTTCCGCCTTGAAATTGCTGAAACCGGCGGACTGCGCTTGGCTGCCTACGTGTTCGTCGTAGATATAGGTGTAGTTGATGCCGCCGCCGACGTACGGCTGGAAGGCCGACTTAGGATCCAGCGGGTAGTACACCAGGCTCAAGGTCGGTGGCAGGTGCTTGAGGGTGCCGAGTTTGCCGTTGGCCGCGCTCAGAGCCGTGCCCTTGAGTTTCACGTCATGCTCGAACGGTGTGGCCGCCAGCAGCTCGATACCCAGGTGGTTGGTGAGCATGTAGGCGAAGTTCAAGCCCAGTTGCGTGTCGCTGCTCATGGTCGCCTTGCCACCCAGGTCGGCACCAGCGAGCGGGCCTTGATCAACCTTGACGCTGGAGCTGTCGGCTTTCGGGTTGACGGTGATTGCACCAGCGCGAATGAGGATGTCGCCGGCCTCGTGGGCGTGGGCGAGCGGGGCTGCGAGCACGAGGGCAACCAGCGAAGCGCTGAGCATGGACTTGTTCATGGGGGCTCCAAAGGACGTTAAAAATGTTCGATGTCCAATGGTAAGCCGGCTAACTATTCGGTCTTTTGATGCAGCTCAATGAAAGTGGGAAGGGAGTTGTTTTTGTGGTGTTTTTGATGGCCTCATCGCGAGCAAGCTCGCTCCCACAGGGGAAGCGCGTTCCAATGTGGGAGCGAGCTTGCTCGCGATGGCGGACAGACAGTCGACACAAAACCACCGGACTCACTCCGGCAATTCATACAGGTAAATCTTGTCCGCCTCCATCTGATACCCGGCATCCGCCAATTCGCTGGTGGACGCCTTGACCTGCAACGCGCCCTCGATCCAGTAAGGTTGATACAACTCGTCGAGCTTCACGCCGACTTCGCTCTTGACGTGCACGATCTGGTTCGACGGCGGTGGCGGTACATGGATGCAGGCGCCGAAATACGGCACCAGCAGAAACTCGGTGGTGCGTCCTTCCTCGCTCACTTCCAGCGGCACGATGTAGCCCGGCAGGCGAATGTTCTGGCCGTCGAGGGTCTTGACCACCGGTGCGTTGGGCATGTCCTGCTTGGCTGCGGGCGCCGACTCTGCCGAGAGCGTGCTGCTCATCTGCGACAGATCGTGCAGCGGCGTCATGTTCGGCACTTCTTTCGGCGCGTCGGGCGGGATCATCTCCGACCAGGTCAGGTCCTTTGGCTGGGCCGCCCACAGGGGCAGGGCGACCAGCATCAACAGCGCAAGTACAGCGCGGGGCATTTTCAACGTCCTCATAAACGGATCGACAGGCCATCGGCCAGGGATTGGCGATAGGCGCGCCAGGCCGGCACACTGCCCATCAGCAGCGCGGCGATCAGGATGCCACCGAGCAGTGTCCATTCATACTCGCTCGGCCAGGACAGCGGCAGGAACAGACCGTAGTTGGCTTGCACATAACCCTGGGCCGCCGCGATGCACACATACAGCAACGCCACGCCGGCGATCACACCCGATAGCGCCAGGGCAAAGGCCTCGAGCACCAACAGCGTTGCGATGTGCCAGGGACGTGCGCCCACCGAGCGCAGGATCGCCATTTCCCGGCGGCGTTCATTGAGGCTGGTGAGAATGGCCGTGAGCATGCCGATCAACCCGGTCAGCACCACAAACAGCGAGACCACGAACAAGGCTTTTTCCGCGGTGCCCATCAGGCTCCACAGCTCTTGCAACGCCACGCCCGGCAAGATCGCCAGCATCGGCTCACCGCGGAATTCGTTGATTTCCCGTTGTAGGGCAAAGGTCGAAATCTTGTTGTTGAGACCGAGCATGAACGCGGTGATCGCCTGCGGCGTGAGGTCCATGTTGCGCGCCTGATCGGCCGTGATGCGCCCCTCGCCCCGGGCCGGCACGCCGTTGTGCCAGTCGATGTGAATCGCTTCCATGCCACCGAGGCTGATGTGCAGCGTGCGGTCCACCGGCGTGCCGGTGCGCTTGAGAATGCCGACCACGGTGAACGGCTTGTCGTCGTGCTTGACCAGGCTGATCGCTGCCACGCCGTGGGCCAGCACCAGTTTGTCGCCGAGTTTGTAGTGCAGTGCATCGGCCACTTCGGCACCGAGCACCACTTCGAACGGGTCGGTAGCGAAGGCGCGGCCATCGCTCAGTTGCAGGTGTTGCTGGCGACCGTACTGGTAATGCTCGAAGTAGGCTTCGGTGGTGCCCATCACCCGGTAGCCGCGGTGGGAATCGCCGAGGGACATCGGGATCGCCCACTTTACTTTCGGGTTGCTGGCGAAGTGTTCGAAGCTGTCCCAGCGGATGTTGTTGGTGGCGTTGCCGATGCGGAACACCGAGTACAACAACAGGTTCACCGAGCCGGAGCGGGCGCCGACGATCAGGTCGGTACCGCTGATGGTGCTGGCGAAACTGGCCTTGGCTTCGGTGCGCACGCGCTCCACTGCCAGCAGCAGGCACACCGACAAGGCAATGGCGAACGCCGTGAGGATTGCGGTGAAGCGGCGGTTAGCCAGGCTGGCCATGGCTAGACGAAACAGATACATCTCAGACCTCGGACGGGGTGGCGGCGCGATTGAGTTCGGCCAGCGACAGGTTGTGGTCGAACAGCGGCGCCAGGCTCTGGTCGTGGCTGACGAACAACAGGCTCGACCCCGCGTCGCGGCACTCGGCGAACAGCAGGCGAATGAAGTTCTCGCGGGCGTCGTAATCGAGGGCCGAGGTCGGCTCGTCGGCGATCACCAGTTCCGGTTGACCGATCAGCGCTCGGGCGGCGGCGACCCGTTGCTGCTGGCCGATGGACAGTGAGTCGGCACGGCGGCCGAGGATGTTTTCATCCTTCAAACCCAGGTGGGCAAGCAGTGTGGCGGCGGCTTTGTCGACGCTGCCGTGACGTTGTTTCGCCCGTTCGGCGCGCAGTCTGGAGAAGTGGCAGGGCAGTTCGACGTTTTCGCGCACCGACAGAAATGGCAGCAGGTTGAACTGCTGGAAAATGTAGCCGGTGTGGTCGACGCGAAAGTGGTCTCGGGCGCCGGCCGAAAGTTGCGTCAGCTCCTGGCCGAGCAGGCGGATGCTGCCGCGATCAGGCTTTTGCACGCCGCCGAGCAGGCCGAGCAGGGTGGTCTTGCCGCTGCCGCTGGGGCCTTTGAGAAACAGGGTTTCGCCGCGTTCCAGGCGAAACGCCGGGATGTCCAGCAGCGGCGGGTGACCGGGCCAGCTGAAGCCCAGGTCGGACAGTTCGATGAGTGCTTGGGTCATGTGAAACCGGTGTGGTTGGTGGTGAACCCTGTGGGAGCGGGCTTGCTCGCGAAGGCGGTTTTACAGTCACATTGATGTTGCATGGACTGCCGCTTTCGCGAGCAAGCCCGCTCCCACATTCGATTTGCGGTGGATCAGAATTTCAGCGCAGCAGCCTTGGCCGTCACTTCAACCCCTTGCTGCCCGCTCGGGCCGATCAGTTGTACCTGAATTGTCCGGGTCGCCGGGAAGCTATTGAAGAGAGTCGCCAGGTCCAGCGACTTCAGTGCCGCCGGCGTGGCGCAGGTGAACTGATAGCGAGCGTGGATTTCGCTGTGATCATGGTGATGCTCGTGGCCGTCTTCGTCCTTGGCGTCTTCATCGTGATCATCGTCGGCATCGGGCTTGTCGCCGAACAACGGGCTTTCCAGTTCCTGGTTCTCCACCACGCAACCGGCGGCTTTTGGCAGGTTGAACAAGGCCAGTGGCTGCTCGAGTTGCGCGCGGGCGGCGGCGACCTTGGCTTTGTCTGCATCGCTGGTGGCGACATGCTCGAAACCCACCAGGTTCATGGCCGGGCTTTCCAGCTCCAGCTCCAGGATCTTGCCGTCCAGCGCCGCGTTCAGGCGTCCCACGCCATGTTCGTGGGCGCCCAGGCTGCCATGCTCATGATCGTGTTCGTCGGCGGCATGGGCGACAGCCAGCGGCAACATGGCAAACGGCAGAGCGAGAAGCAGACGACGCATGACGAGTCTCCGAAAAGTAAAATGAAGAAATTGTTATGTAATCTTATAACGTAAGTGCGGAGAGTTTGACTGCCTGCTTGGCGTTGCACAAGTCCCATGGGAGCATGCCGGGAAGAAATGTGCGGGAGCAGACCTATGTTGCGAATTCGCGGAAGCATCGGCGACTGGCCGGTGGATTTGACCCTGGAGATGGACGACGCGGACTGGGCGCGGCTAGGGGCGCAGTTGCAGGTGGAAAAATCCGCAGTCAGCGTGCCAGCGGCAAAACCGCTGAATCAGGATGATGCGCTGTGGCAGATCGCCAGGGATTTGCTGCGCAAGGCAGGACAGCTCAGCGGGCCGGACTTGCTCGATCAACTCGAAGGCCTGACCGGGAGCGCGGCGGCAGGCAAGCGCCTGCTGGTGCGATTGCGCCATAGTTCGGATGTGAAGGTAGTGAGCGGCGGGGATACGCCGCTCTACAGCTGGATCGAGACGGATTAGTACAGCGCGGCAAACAACTTGCGGCGGTAGGTGCTCACCAACGGATGATCGTTGCCAAGCAACTCGAACACTTGCAGCAAGGTCTTGTGCGGCAAGCCTTCGCTGTAGCTGCGGTTGCGGATGAACAACTTCAGCAAGGCATCCAGCGCGGCATCGTACTGCTGACGGGCCAGTTGCTGGATCGCCAGTTGATAGACCGCCTCATCGTCCAGCGGGTCTTTGGCCAGACGGGCCTTCAGGTCGGCGGCATCCGGCAGGTTCTTGGCCAAACCGAGAAACTTGATCTGCGCCTTGGCGCCGGCCAGCGCGGCCTTGTGCTCGTCGCTCTTGACCGCATCCAGCACGGCTTGCGCTTCGCCCAGTTCACCGCGCTCGGTCAGGCAGCGGGCGTACAGGATCAGCGCCTTGGCGTTGGTGTTGTCTTCACCCAGGATCACCTTGAGCAGCGCTTCGGCATCGGCAAAACGGCTGTCATCGAACAGCGCCTGGGCCTGTTCGAACGGATCGGCAGCGGCCGGTGGCGGCATCTGTACATGGGGTTCGAGCAGGGCGCGCACGGCGGATTCGGGCTGGGCACCGGCAAAGCCGTCGACAGGCTGGCCGTCCTTGAACAGCACCACGGTCGGCAGGCTGCGGATGCCGAAGCGGGCGACGATGTCTTGTTCGAGGTCGCAGTTGACCTTGGCCAGCAGCAACTCACCCTGATAGCTCTCGGCAATGCTCTGCAACATCGGCATCAACACTTTGCAGGGTGCGCACCATTCGGCCCAGAAATCCACCAGCACCGGCTTGTGGAAAGAGTTCTCGATCACCGACTGGTCGAAATCGGCAGTCGTGGCGTCGAAGATGTACGGCGTTTCCTGACTCATGGGCAATCTCGTAAAAGCGTGAATGGGGCAACTATACGGCTTGGTGGGGGGCGGCCGGAAGCGGGGTGGCTGTGAGAGGTGCATTGCCTGACCGGGCGCCTTCGAGAGCAAGCCCGCTCCCACACTGGATCTATGTCGTTCATTAATCCCCTGTGGGAGCGAGCCTGCTCGCGAAGCTTCTAGCTAGCGTTGCGCGTGATACAGGCTCACATGCCGAAACTCGTGGGGCTCGGCCAGATCCGGCAGGGTCATGGCTTCGAGCATCTCTATGCGGCGGTACAACGGATGGCGAAAGTCCCGCACTCGGGAATCCGCCACCAGCGCCTCTCGACCACGGCTGAGGAACTGGTCGAGCAGCGGCAGGTTGGCCCGGTCGTACAGCACATCCGCCACCAGGATCAGATCGAAGCGATCGGCCTCGGCGAAAAAGTCCGTCGAGTAATTGAGCTGTACATCATTGAGCTCGGCGTTGGCCCGACACGCGGCAATCGCCAACGGGTCGAGGTCGCAGGCCAGCACTTCGAGTGCGCCGGCCTTGGCGGCGGCAATCCCCGCCACCCCGGAACCGGCACCGAAATCCAGCACGCGCTTGCCTTCGACCCAATGCGGGTTTGCAGCCAGATAACGGGCCACGGCCAAGCCGCTGGCCCAGCAGAAACTCCAGTATGGCGGCTCATGCAGAATGCGCCGGGTCTCTTCCGGGCTGAAGGCGCGGTCCATGTTGTCGCCGTCGATCAGCCACAACTTCAGGTCGGTCCCTGGTAACTCACAGGCGACCAATTGCGCATCACCGAGCAGTTCACCCAACGCCTTTTGCAGGTCGAGCGGTGCACTCATGGGGCTTTGACGAATTGCAGTTGGCCCAGGGCCTGGGTGGTCGGCTGGGTAATCAGCTGCGACGGCAAGTGCAGGATCAGCTGCCCGGACTGACTGGCGCGGCCTCGCAGTTCAACACGGGCCCCGGCCGGGAAGGATTCCGGATTGAAGCGCAGGTGAAATGGCAGCACCTGGTTGTTGCCGATCAGGCTGGAACTGGCGAGCAATTGTTGCGGGCGGTCCTTATCGTCGATCACCAGCAATGCCAGTTCGACTTCAGCGCCGGCCGGTACGCCTTGCAAGGTGCCGCTCAGTTCACGCTGATAGGCGGGCAGCGGGCCGAGCTCGGCGGCTTCCCGGGCTTTCTTCTGCGCTTGCTGTGGCGCCGGGCCAGGCGTTGGCGGCTGGGGCTTGGGTGCATCGCTGCCGCAAGCCACCAGCAGGCTGAAAACACTGAGCAAAATGAGCGGACGTAACGACATTGGTGGCTCCATAAAGCTGAATTCCATGGATCAAGTGATCATCCCGTCTGTATACCGCAAACCCTATGGCTTGTCTTGCCACCGGGATGCGCTACCATGGCCCTCCCTTTTTTTGTTGCCTGCCACCATGCACTGTCCCTTCTGCGGTGCCAACGACACCAAGGTCATCGACTCGCGTCTGGTCGCCGAGGGCGAACAGGTGCGCCGCCGGCGTGAATGCCTGGCCTGCGGCGAGCGTTTCACGACGTTCGAGACGGCTGAACTGGTGTTGCCGCGCCTGATCAAAACCGACGGCAGTCGCCAGCCGTTCGACGAAGAAAAACTCCGCGCCGGCATGCAGCGCGCGCTGGAGAAGCGCCCGGTGAGTGTCGAGCGCCTCGAATCGTCGCTGGTGCACATCAAACACAAACTGCGCGCCACCGGCGAACGCGAGGTCAAATCCCTCGTGGTCGGCGAACTGGTGATGGCCGAGCTGCAGAAGCTCGACGAAGTCGCCTACATCCGCTTCGCTTCGGTATATCGCCGCTTCCAGGACCTCAACGAGTTCCGCGAAGAGATCGATCGCCTGGCCCGTGAACCGGTGAAAGAATGACCACGCCCGCAGAACTTGCCATCCTCGACGCCCATTTCATGGCCCGTGCCCTGGAACTGGCGCGCAAGGGGCATTACACGACGCACCCCAATCCGCGGGTCGGTTGCGTGATCGTGCAGGGCGGGCAGATTGTCGGCGAAGGCTGGCACGAGCGGGCCGGCGAGCCCCACGCTGAAGTCCACGCCTTGCGCACGGCCGGTGAGCAGGCTCGTGGCGCCACCGCTTACGTGACGCTTGAACCTTGCAGCCACCACGGCCGCACACCGCCTTGCGCCGATGCACTGGTGAATGCCGGTGTGGCGCGGGTGGTCGCGGCGATGCAGGACCCGAACCCGGAAGTCGCCGGTCGCGGTCTGCAACGCCTGGCCCAGGCCGGCATCGCCACCGAAAGCGGCGTGCTGGAGGGCGAGGCGCGCAAGCTCAACCAAGGCTTCCTGAAACGCATGGAACACGGCTTGCCGTTCGTGCGGGTCAAATTGGCGATGAGCCTCGACGGTCGCACGGCGATGGAAAGCGGCGAAAGCCAGTGGATCACCGGCCCGGCGGCGCGCTCGGCCGTTCAGCGTCTGCGCGCGCAAGCCAGTGTGGTGCTGACCGGTGCCGACACGGTGCTGGCGGACAACGCCCGTTTGACCGTGCGCGCCGATGAACTGGGTCTGGATGCCGAACAAACGGCACTGGCCATGAGCCGACCACCGCTGCGGGTGTTGGTCGACGGGCGCCTGCGGGTGCCGCTGGATGCACCGTTCTTCAAGGCCGGCCCGGCGTTGGTCGCTACCTGCGTGGCGGTGGAAGAGCAATACGCCAACGGCCCGGAATGCCTGATCGTGCCCGGCTATGATGGTCAGGTCGATCTGCGCCAGCTATTGGTTGAACTCGCCGCCCGTGGCGTCAACGAAGTGCTGGTCGAGGCCGGCCCGCGCCTGGCAGGTGCCTTTGCCCAACTCGGTCTGGTGGACGAGTTCCAGATTTTCATTGCTGGCAAGTTTTTGGGTTCCTCGGCGCGGCCGTTGCTGGATTGGCCGCTCGCGCAAATGAAGGATGCGCCGGAGCTCAAAATCACCGAAATTCGTGCGGTTGGCGATGACTGGCGAGTCACTGCCATTCCTTCGCCAGCAGTGAGCGTATAATTTCCGGCCATCGCGCAAGCTTTGGCTTTGTTCTCGAGGAGAACCTCATGTTTACCGGCATCATCGAATCCATCGGCAGTATTCGTGCATTGACCCCAAAGGGCGGTGATGTGCGGGTTCACGTCGAAACCGGCAAGCTCGACCTGAGCGACGTCAAACTGGGTGACAGCATCGCAGTCAACGGCGTGTGCCTGACTGCCGTTGAATTGCCGGGCAATGGCTTTGCGGCGGACGTCAGTCGCGAAACCCTCGACTGCACCGCCATGAATGACCTGAAAAGCGGCAGCCCGGTCAATCTGGAAAAAGCCCTGACCCCGACCACTCGCCTCGGCGGGCATCTGGTCAGCGGTCACGTCGACGGTGTGGGCGAAGTGGTTGCCCGTACCGAGAACGCGCGCGCCGTGGAATTCCGCATCCGCGCGCCGAAGGAGCTGGCCAAGTACATCGCCCATAAAGGCTCGATCACCGTCGACGGCACCAGCCTCACCGTGAATGCGGTCGATGGCGCCGAGTTCCTGCTGACCATCATTCCCCACACCCTGAGCGAAACCATCATGGCGTCGTACCAGCCAGGTCGCCGGGTGAACCTGGAAGTGGACTTGCTGGCCCGTTACCTGGAGCGTCTGCTGCTGGGCGACAAGGCTGCAGAGCCGACTGCTGGCAGCAACATTACCGAAAGCTTTCTGGCCGCCAACGGCTACCTCAAATCCTGACTCAAGGGGGTGCCTTGTGGCGCTCAATAGCATCGAAGAACTGGTTGAAGACATCCGCCAAGGCAAGATGGTCATCCTCATGGATGACGAAGACCGCGAGAACGAAGGCGACCTGATCATGGCCGCCGAGTGCTGCAAGCCCGAGCACATCAACTTCATGGCCAAGCACGCCCGTGGCCTGATCTGCATGCCGATGAGCCGCGAGCGCTGCGAACTGCTCAAGCTGCCGTTGATGGCGCCGCGCAATGGTTCCGGTTTCGGCACCAAGTTCACCGTATCGATCGAAGCGGCCACCGGTGTGACCACCGGCATTTCCGCCGCCGACCGTGCGCGCACCGTGCAGGCTGCCGCCGCTCGTGATGCCAAGGCTGAAGACATCGTCAGCCCGGGCCACATCTTCCCGCTGATGGCCCAGGCCGGCGGCACCCTGGCCCGTGCTGGCCACACTGAAGCTGCCTGCGACCTGGCGCGCATGGCCGGTTTCGAGCCGAGTGGCGTGATCTGCGAAGTGATGAACGACGACGGCACCATGTCCCGTCGCGCCGAGCTGGAAGCTTTTGCCGCTGAACACGACATCAAGATCGGCACCATCGCCGACCTGATTCACTACCGGATGATCCACGAACGTACCGTTCAGCGGATTGCCGAGCAGCCACTGGACAGCGAACTGGGCCAATTCAACCTGGTGACCTATCGTGATTCGGTGGAAGGCGACGTGCACATGGCGCTGACCCTGGGCAACGTGTGTGCCGAAGAACCGACCCTGGTTCGGGTGCACAACATGGACCCGCTGCGCGACCTGCTGATGGTCAAGCAACCGGGCCGCTGGAGCCTGCGCGCCGCCATGGCCACGGTTGCCGAGGCCGGCAGCGGCGTGGTGCTGTTGCTCGGTCACCCGCTCGATGGCGACGTGTTGCTCGCGCATATCCGCGAAACCGCTGATCACGCCCCGGTGAAAAAACCGACCACCTACAGCACTGTCGGTGCCGGTTCGCAGATCCTGCGTGACCTCGGTGTGCGCAAAATGCGCCTGATGTCGGCACCCATGAAATTTAATGCGATATCCGGTTTCGATCTGGAAGTTGTAGAATACGTGCCCTCCGAATAATGACCGGTTGTTTCCGGCCTTGAATTCGCGGTTCAAATATCACCGAGGGACGCGTACGAGACGCGTCCCGGCTCTTTAAGAGATCTATCGAATGACCCTGAAGACCATCGAAGGTACCTTCATCGCCCCTAAAGGCCGCTACGCTCTGGTAGTGGGCCGTTTCAACAGCTTCGTCGTTGAAAGCCTGGTCAGCGGTGCTGTTGATGCCCTGGTTCGCCACGGCGTGAGCGAAAGCGACATCACCATCATCCGCGCACCTGGCGCCTTCGAAATCCCGCTGGTTGCGCAGAAAGTCGCCCAGAAAGGCGAATTCGCGGCAATCATCGCCCTCGGTGCGGTCATTCGTGGCGGCACTCCGCACTTCGAATACGTGGCGGGCGAGTGCACCAAGGGCCTGGCCCAGGTGTCCATGGAGTTCGGCGTTCCGGTCGCTTTCGGCGTCCTGACCGTTGATTCCATCGAGCAAGCCATTGAACGTTCCGGCACCAAGGCCGGTAACAAAGGTGCTGAAGCTGCCCTGTCCGCTCTGGAAATGGTCAGCCTGCTGGCGCAGTTGGAGGCCAAGTGATTAGCGACGAAAGCGATCGTTTCAACCCGCGCGATCCAAAGCCTGCGGATGCCGGCAAGCCATCGAAAAGCGTCAAGCGTCGCGAAGCCCGTCAGCTCGCGACCCAGGCGCTGTACCAATGGCATATGGCCAAGCAGTCGCTGAACGAGATCGAAGCGCAGTTTCGGGTCGATAACGATTTCACCGATGTCGATGGCGCCTACTTCCGCGAGATCCTGCACGGGGTTCCGCAGTTCAAGAGCGAAATCGACACCGCGCTCACGCCATGCCTGGACTTGACCATCGAAGAGCTGGACCCGGTTGAACTGGCGGTTCTGCGCCTGTCCACCTGGGAACTGCTCAAGCGCGCCGACGTGCCGTACCGCGTTGTGATCAACGAGGGTATCGAACTGGCCAAGGTCTTCGGTTCCACCGACGGCCACAAGTTCGTCAACGGCGTGCTCGACAAGCTGGCCCCGCGTCTGCGTGAAGCTGAAGTGAAGGCTTTCAAGCGCTGATCGGCGCTTGGAATGTCGACACGAAGCCATGGGCGAGTTTGAGCTGATCCGCAATTTCTTCGCCGCCGCGCCTTGTGCGCAGGGCGGCGAAGGCGTTGCCCTCGGGATCGGTGATGACTGCGCCTTGCTGGCTGTTCCTCCCGGGGAGCAGTTGGCAATTTCTACCGATACGTTGGTGGCCGGCGTGCATTTCGCCGATCCCTGCGATCCGTTTCTGCTCGGTCAGCGCTCGCTGGCCGTGGCCGTCAGCGACCTGGCCGCCATGGGCGCCACCCCCATTGCCTTTACCCTTGCCCTGACCTTGCCGACGGTGACCGCCGATTGGCTGCAAGCCTATGCCCGTGGTTTGAACCAGATGGCGCAAAGCTGCGGAGTGGCACTGGTGGGTGGCGACACGACCCGTGGGCCGCTGAGCCTGACCATGACCGTGTTCGGGCGCGTACCGGCCGGTTTGGCGCTGACCCGCAGCGGAGCGCGCTCGGGCGACCTGTTGTGTGTCGGCGGCAACCTGGGCAATGCCGCCGGTGCCTTGCCCCTGGTGCTCGGCCAGCGCACAGCCGAAGCGAGCATTGCCGAGCCGTTGCTGGCGCATTACTGGTCGCCGCAACCGCAACTCGGTTTGGGTCAGGCGCTACGGGGCAAGGCCACTTCGGCAATGGATATCTCTGACGGCCTGCTCGCTGATTGCGGGCATATCGCGCTGGCGTCGAAGGTCGGTATCGAAGTCGAGCGGGATCGATTGCCGCTGTCGCAGAGCCTGGTCGACTTTCTCGGTCAATCGGACGCACAGGTCGCGGCACTGAGCGGCGGCGACGATTACGTCCTGGCCTTCACCTTACCGTCCGTCGAGTTGCCGCTATTGCTGGCCGACGGCTGGCCGATCCATGTGATTGGGCGGGTGGTGACGGGGCAGGGCGTGACACTGCTGGATGCCGATGGCAAAGACATCACCCCGCAATCCCGGGGTTATCAACATTTTCGGGAGTCACCGTGACAGATCATCCCAAACAGGTCCCGGCGGAGTTCGTACCGCCGTCGGTCTGGCGTAATCCATGGCACTTCCTGGCGTTCGGCTTTGGCTCGGGCACCTTGCCAAAAGCGCCCGGCACTTGGGGGTCGTTGGTTGCGCTGCCCTTTATCCCGTTGTGGCAGATGCTGCCCGACTGGGGTTACTGGCTGATGCTGGGCATCACCATGCTGTTCGGCTTCTGGCTGTGCGGCAAAGTGGCCGACGATTTGCGGGTACACGACCATGAAGGCATCGTCTGGGACGAAATGGTCGGGATGTGGATCACCCTGTGGCTGGTGCCGGAAGGCTGGCAGTGGTTGCTGGCGGGTTTCCTGATGTTCCGCTTCTTCGACATTCTCAAGCCATGGCCGATTCGCTGGATTGACCGGCACGTACATGGCGGCGTCGGCATCATGCTCGATGATGTCCTGGCCGGGGTGTTCGCCTGGTTGGCGATGCAGGGACTGGTGTGGTTTTTCGCCTGACCGGGGATTTCCAGGCGTTGATCATGAGAGCTGTTGATTCGAACTGACACGGTTCTTAAGGCTGATGATGTATCCATTGTGGGAGCGGGCTTGCTCGCGAAAGCGGTGTGTCATGCAACATTGATGTCGATTGACACGACGCCTTCGCGAGCAAGCCCGCTCCCACATTGATTGTGGTGCGGCGTATATCAAACATTTTGATAGTTATCGCCGATAATTCAGCCTAAGCGTCCTCCGGAACCTGCTGTTACAATGCCGGCTCTGCGAATCTTCAGACTTTTAGATCAGGAGCACACCGGTGCCTG
>NZ_JAHBDN010000045.1:0-80730 GCF_019956445.1 Pseudomonas sp. BF-R-19 | reverse complement strand
CGTCGTATCAGTCAACATCAACGTTGAATGACACACCGCTTTCGCGAGCAAGCCCGCTCCCACAGGTTTTGTGGCGTTTAGAAATTAGCAGGATCGATCCGCGCAAAGCTGTCGACCGTGACATGCCCTGCCAGTTCGCCGCCCTCACGAGCCAGCCCGCACGTGGCCATCCCCGCCGTGCGCGCCGCGTCGAGTTCTTCGACGATGTCCGACAGAAACAGAATCTGCCCCGCCTCAAGGTTGATCGCCTGGGTGATGTTGGCGTAGGACTGCGCCTCGCGCTTGGGTCCTGAAGTGGTGTCGAAGTAACCACTGAACAACGGTGTCAAATCCCCCGCCTCCGAGCAGCCGAAGATCAACCGCTGGGCCTGGATCGAACCGGACGAGTAAACAAACAGTTGAAAGCCGTCCTGATGCCAGCGCTTGAGCGCTTCAACGGCGTCCGGGTACACGTGCCCCTTTAACTGCCCGGCCTGATAGCCCTGCTCCCAGACCATGCCCTGCAACGCTTTCAACGGCGTGGCCTTGCGGTCTTCAGCGATCCAGCCCAACAGGATCTCGATGACCCGCTCGACGTCGGCGTTCGGTTCGTTGCTGTCGCGGCGCACGGCAGCCAGTTGCTCCGCCACGTCGGCGCGTTCGGCATGCTGACGGACAAACGCCGGCAAGTGTTTGGCGGCATAGGGAAACAGCACGTCGAACACAAAACTCACCGCGCTGGTGGTGCCTTCGATGTCGGTGAGAATCGCTTTGATCGGCATCGACTCAGTCCTCCAGGCGCGGGAATTGGTTGGCGATGTCTTCGCCGGTGAAGTTGGCCACCCAGCCTTCCGGGTTGTTGAACAGGCGGATCGCGACGAAATGCGGATGTTCGCCCATGTCGAACCAGTGCTTGGTTCCGGCCGGCACCGAGATCAGGTCGTTTTTCTCGCACAGCACCGCGTAGACGTAGTCGTCGATGTGCAGGGTAAACAGGCCACGGCCGGCGACGAAAAATCGTACTTCATCTTCGCCGTGGCGATGTTCGTCGAGGAACTTGGCACGCAGTTCGGCTTTTTGCGGGTGATCGCTGTTGAGGCTGATCACGTCGACAGTGACATAACCGCGCTCGGTCATCAGCTGGTCGATTTGCACCTGGTAGGCGGCAATCACTTCATCCTGACTGGCGCCCGGCTGGATCTTCGCCGCCGCTTGCCAACGGTCAAAACGCACGCCCTGCTCGGCCAGGGTCGAGGCGATGTCTTCGAAATGGGTCAGTACCTTGTTGGGGATTTCAGGGCTGGAGACGTGATAGACGGACAGGCTGCTCATCAGGGCAACTCCTTAACGGTTCATGCTTTAAAGAGCGAGCGCACCTTCAACTCGCACTCGAACAAAAATTCAAAGGCCTCGATCTGCCGCAGGGCATCGCTCATGCGCGCGCCCCAGGTGTACAGGCCATGACCACGGATCAGGTAGCCGACGCAATCGGGATGGGCGTCCAGCCAAGGCTGCACCTTGGCGGCCAGGCGCGCAATGTCCTGGTCGTTGTCGAAAATCGGCACGCGCACCCGGGATTCGTGGGTCGTCACACCGCTGAAGGCCTTTTGCAGTTCGTAGTCTTCGAACTCGATGAAGTCTTGCGGCGTCAGGCGCGACAGCACGGTGGCGTTCACCGAGTGGGTGTGCAGCACCGCACCGATCTCCGGGCGCCAGGTGTAGAGCTGGGTGTGCAGCAGGGTTTCGGCGGACGGCTTTTTGCCTGGTTCAAGGCTGTTGCCCGACAGGTCGGTGGCCAACACGTCGTCCATGCCCAGTTGCCCCTTGTGCTTGCCGGACACGGTCAGCAAGGCTTCGGTCGGCGACAGGCGGGTCGAGTAATTGCTGCTGGTGGCCGGCGACCAGCCGCGACCATACAGAAAACGCCCGGCGTCGATGATTTCCTGGGCGAGTTGTTCACGGGTAAGGCTCATGGCCTGTCCTCTTGCATACGTGTGGCAATGATAACGGCAGCCGCGACGGCTGCGAGACTGGCAATACTAAATGTCCATGCCGCGCCTAGGGCATTCCAGCTGTAGCCGGAATACAACGCGCCCAACGCACCGCCGGTGCCGGCCAACGCGGCATACAGCGCCTGGCCCTGGCCTTGCTGGCGCGCACCGAAGCTACGTTGCACGAATGAAATGGCAGCGGCGTGAAAGCTGCCGAACGTCGCCGCGTGCAACACCTGGGCAAACAGCAATACCCAAAGGAATTCGGCCAACGACCCGAGCAGTAACCAGCGCAGCGCCGCCAGCAGAAAACTCGCCATCAGCACCCGGCGCAGGGAAAACCGCGCGAGGATCTTGCTCATGGCCAAGAACATCAAAACTTCAGCGACCACGCCGACCGCCCAGAGCATGCCGATCACGCCCCGGCTGTAACCCAGGTGCTCAAGGTGCAAGGTCAGGAACGTGTAATACGGCCCGTGGCTCATCTGCATCAGCGCCACGCAGCCGTAAAACGCCAACACACCGGGGTTGCGCAGTTGCTGGAGAAATCCCTCCCCGGTCAACCGTTCACCCTGAATCGGTTGCGCGTTAGGCACCCACAAACTGCTGACCACGATGCCGGCCAGGATCAGCACCAGCGCCGCCGGGTAGATGTCCAGGCTCAGCCATTCGAACAAACGGCCCAGCGCGACCACGGTGATGATGAAACCGATCGAGCCCCACAGGCGAATCTGGCTGTAGCGTGAGGTCTGCCCTTGCAAGTGCGCCAGGGTGATGACTTCGAACTGCGGCAACACCGCGTGCCAGAAGAACGCATGCAAAGCCATGACCATCGCCAGCCAGGCGTAGGTTTTGCTGACGAAAATCAGCGAAAAGGTCAGCAGCGTGCACACCGCGCCAAAGCGCACGATGGCCAGTCGCCGACCGGTGTAGTCACCCAGCCAGCCCCAGATGTTCGGCGCCACGCAGCGCATCAGCATCGGGATCGCCACCAACTCGCCGATGCGCGCGGCGCTGAAACCCAGGTGATCGAAGTACAGCGCCAGAAACGGCGCTGTCGAACCGAGCAAGGCGAAATAGAACAGATAGAAACTGGAGAGCCGCCAGTACGGGAGCGCCGCTGCCGCCATCAGACGGCAGCGACCATGAAGTCAGCCATTTACAGCTGACCCAGCACCGGCGTGCTCACACGCACATCGGCGTTCTGCCCACGGTGGCGCAGCAGGTGATCCATCAGCACGATGGCCATCATCGCCTCGGCAATCGGCGTGGCGCGGATGCCCACGCACGGATCGTGACGGCCCTTGGTGATCACTTCCACCGGGTTGCCATGGATGTCGATGGAACGGCCCGGCGTGGTGATGCTCGACGTCGGCTTCAGCGCCAGGTGCGCAACGATGGGCTGACCGGAGGAAATGCCGCCGAGAATGCCGCCAGCGTTGTTGCTGAGGAAACCTTCCGGGGTCATTTCATCGCGGTGTTCGGTGCCACGCTGGGCAACGCTGGCGAAACCGGCGCCGATTTCCACACCCTTGACCGCGTTGATGCTCATCAGCGCATGGGCCAGTTCGGCGTCGAGGCGGTCGAAGATCGGCTCGCCCAGGCCCGGCATCACGCCTTCGGCGACCACGGTGATTTTCGCGCCAACCGAATCCTGGTCGCGGCGCAGCTGGTCCATGTAGGCTTCCAGTTCCGGCACCTTGTCCGGGTCCGGGCTGAAGAAGGCATTCTGCTCGACCGATTCCCAGGTCTTGAACGGGATTTCAATCGGCCCCAGCTGGCTCATGTAGCCGCGAATGACGATGCCCTGGCTGGCCAGGTATTTTTTTGCAATCGCACCGGCCGCGACGCGCATCGCGGTTTCCCGGGCCGAGCTGCGACCGCCGCCGCGGTAGTCGCGCTCGCCGTACTTGTGGTGGTAGGTGTAGTCGGCATGGGCCGGGCGGAACAGGTCCTTGATCGCCGAGTAGTCCTTGGACTTCTGGTCGGTGTTGCGGATCAGCAGGCCGATGGCGCAACCGGTGGTGCGGCCTTCGAACACGCCGGAGAGGATTTCGACTTCGTCGGCTTCCTGGCGCTGGGTGGTGTGGCGGCTGGTGCCGGGCTTGCGGCGGTCCAGGTCACGCTGCAGATCCTCCAGGGATATCTCCAGCCCCGGCGGGCAGCCATCGACAATGGCGACCAACGCCGGGCCATGGCTTTCGCCCGCGGTGGTGACAGTGAACAGCTTGCCGTAGGTATTGCCGGACATGCAGGACGCTCCGTGAAATGAACCTGAATACGTAATGCGCGCCAGTATACGCAGGCTACCCAAGTAGTTCATCCTCGAACCTTATGGGTGCCCGTGAGTCCAACCGGCATCTTCTTGATGATGGCGCGATGATGCTGCGAGTTCTAGCCTTGAGCCTTACCCTGATTTCCGGCTTCGCCCAGGCGACTGTCCTGCAACGACCGATCACATTGGATACCGGCACCGGCGAGCTTTTCGGCTCGCTGTTGCTGCCAAAATCCGACAATCCGGTGCCGGTTGTGCTGATCATTTCCGGCTCCGGTCCTACGGATCGTGACGGAAACAACACCGATGGCGGGCGCAATGACAGCCTCAAGCGCCTGGCCTGGGTGCTGGCCAAACACAACATCGCCAGCGTGCGTTACGACAAGCGCGGCGTGGCCGCAAGCCTGGCGGCGACCCCGGATGAACGCAATCTGACGGTGGAAGCCTACGTGGCCGACGCCCAGGCCTGGGGCCGCAAGCTCAAGACCGATCCGCGTTTCGGCCAACTGATCGTGCTGGGTCACAGCGAAGGCGCCTTGATCGCCAGCCTCGCTGCGCCGGACATCGATGCCGACGCGGTGATTTCTGTCTCGGGTAGCGCAAGGCCGGTGGATCAGGTCATTCGCGAGCAACTGGGCAATCGCCTGCCGCCACCGCTGATGCTGCGTAGCAATGAACTGCTCGACAGCCTCAAGGCCGGGAAAACCGACGACAATGTGCCGCCACCCTTGCAGGTGATTTTCCGCCCGAGCGTGCAGCCTTACCTGATTTCCCTGTTCCGCCAGGACCCGGCCGCAGCGTTTGCCAGGCTGAAGATGCCGGCGCTGATCATCCAGGGCAGCAACGACATCCAGGTCGGCGTCAATGACGCAAGGCTGCTCAAGGCAGCCAAACCGGACGCCGAACTGGCCTTGATCGAGGGCATGAACCACGTCATGCGCATTGTGCCCAACGACGTCAAACGCCAACTGGCCTCCTATAAAGACCCGCAGTTGCCCCTGGCGGCGGAACTGGGCACGCGAATCCTCGGCTTTATTGACGGACTTCGCACCAGTTAACCCCTCCAGTCCTGGGAAAAACGGCCGATAAGCCTTTGTCGCCAGCACATTGGCTGGCGACAAGCTGAGCTTGGACAGGATCTCGCCGTTATGACTGACACCCAGACTTCACCCGACACCAGCGCTGAAAAAGACGCACCGCCAGCGGTCGAGCTGCCCTGGGCGGACGTCCACGTCGAGCACCACAAGATGCTCCGTCTGGCGCCGTTGCAGACTGACCGCAACACCGGCGGGCGCCCGTTGCGCTTTGTCGAATCAGGCTATGCCGAACGCAACGACAAGGAACGCAGCCTGATGCGCATGAGCATCACCCTGCCCGGCCAGCGCGTACGCAAGGAACAGAATCATCTGGACGTGTGGGTCGATCACGCGGAAAAACGCGTGCATTTCGGCCCGCAAAGCGGTTTGCAGGTTGAACCGCTGAACCGTGGCATTGGCCGCTACATGGCGGCCCAAGGCATCAACTGGGCGAAGAAGCGCTGGCCGACCTACACCGTCGACGGCTTTGACCTGAACAACAAGGATGCACTGAACGAAGACACCCGCCTGCGCCGAGATCATTTTTTGCGCGTGCACGGTTTCGACGTGGTGTATGCCGATGCCCAGCATTTGAAAGGCAGCGTCAAGGCGGTCAAGGTCGGCGACCTGTCTGGTGACTGGAACAGCGAAAAACTGCAGGTTGTGGAGATTCTCGAGGCGGCGCAGATGCTCCAGCAAGCCGAGCAGAACCTGGCCGAGCAGGAAGTCAAACTCAAGAAACACGAAGAGAAAGTCAGCAAGTACAAACGCGAAGACGCCGGGCTGCGATTCACCATCACCTGCCTGGTGGCGTTTGCGGTGTTTCAGGCGGGGTTGTTGATCTGGATTGCCACGCACCGCTGAAGGCATGAGACCGAGTCGCAGCCATTCGCGGGCAAGCCCGCTCCCACAGGATTTGTATCGTACCTAAATGATGCGGCACACACTGAACCTGTGGGAGCGGGCTTGCCCGCGAAGCTTTTAGAGGTCAAACGCGAGAAGCGAACAACGCCTGATGCTCACGGCATTGCTGCGCGCTGAGCATGAACACACCATGTCCGCCACGCTCGAACTCCAGCCAGGCGAAGTCGACTTCCGGGTACAACGCCTCGACGTGCACCTGGCTGTTGCCCACTTCGACAATCAGCAAGCCCTTCTCGGTCAGATGATCCGCCGCTTCGGCGAGCATGCGCCGCACCAGGTTCAAACCGTCATCACCGCAGGCCAGGCCCAGTTCCGGTTCGTGCTGGTATTCGTCCGGCATGTCGGCGAAATCTTCCGCATCGACGTAGGGCGGGTTCGACACGATCAGGTCGAAACGCTGACCCGGCAAGCCTTCGAAACCGTCGCCCTGCACCGTGTACACACGCTCATCGACACCATGGCGCTCGATGTTCTGATTGGCCACTTCCAGTGCTTCGAACGACAGGTCCGCCAACACCACCTCGGCATGCTGGAACTCGTAGGCGCAGGCGATGCCGATGCAACCGGAACCGGTGCACAGGTCGAGAATCCGCGCAGGCTCGGTAGCCAGCCACGGGGTAAAGCGGTTTTCGATCAACTCGCCGATGGGTGAACGCGGGATCAGCACACGCTCGTCGACGATGAACGACATGCCACAGAACCAGGCCTCGCCCAGCAGATACGCGGTAGGCACCCGATCTTCGATGCGGCGCTTGAGCAAAAGCTGCAGGTGAACCACTTCGTCTTCTTCCAGATTGCAGTCGAGGTAGCTGTCGGCGATTTCCCACGGCAGGTGCAGCGCGCCCAACACCAATTGCCGGGCTTCGTCCCAGGCGTTGTCAGTGCCATGGCCGAAAAACAGATCCTCCCCATGGAAGCGGCTGACGGCCCAACGGATATGGTCACGCAGGGTGCGAAGGCGGGAAGTGATCACGACGGCAAACTCCAGAAAAATCGACGGGCGATTCTACCAGTCAAACGACGTCACGACGACGCGGGAAACTACCGATTCAAATGTAGGAGTTATCCATTTTTTCGCCAGGCTATTGAACAAAACGTGACTATTGACAAGGCTACAGGCCAGCAACGACGGCACCTGTGATCGTAGCGATTCACAGAACCGCTCAGCCAGAGGACAATGGCGCAAAAGCCCCACTCCAAGGAGCCCCAGAATGTCTGTTCCAAAAACGATGTTTCAACTCAGCGGCCGCGGTTATGCAGCGGCCAATCTGAGCCATGCCACCCTGGTCATCATCGATGCCCAGAAAGAATACCTCAGCGGTCCCCTGGCCCTGAGCGGCATGGATGAAGCTGTCGCGAACATCAAGCAATTGCTCGCCGCTGCCCGCGCCGCCGGCCGGCCGATCGTGCATGTCCGCCACCTCGGTACCCTCGGCGGGCTGTTCAACCCCCAGGGCGTAGGTGGTGAGTTCATTCCGGGCCTGGAGCCACAGAGCGATGAAACCGTCATCGGCAAATTGTTGCCAAGCGCCTTTCACGGCACCGAACTGGCAAAACGCCTGGAAGACCTCGGCGCCCTTGACCTGATCGTCTGCGGCTTCATGAGCCACTCCAGCGTCAGCACCACGGTGCGCGCCGCCAAGAACCTGGGCTTCCGCTGCACCCTGGTGGAAGACGCCTGCACCACCCGCGACCTGCCTTACAAGGGCGGCGTGCTCAGTGCCGCACACGTTCATCAGACGGAAATGGCGATCATGGGCGACAACTTCGCCACCCTCGCGCTGACCCGTGAACTGATCTGATCGACGCTCAATGAGCGGCCTGGAACGCCGCTCATCCGTAAAAACCTCCCATTTGCCGTAATTGTCTTAGCCTCAGGAACATCCCGGTCAACTCCCGGTCGAAGGGCCGATACCCATTGAGGAAGGTCGGAATGAAGTTATCCGATGGTTTTGACGCTCGCCGCTTGCGGCCCAAAGGCCAAAGCAACTGGCGTTTTCGAATCGGCGCGACGTTCGCGGCATTGCTGGCGATGTGCGGCGTGTTGCTCGCCATGGCCGGTGCCGCCAGCCTGCTCGGCCACGCACCCGCCCTGGGTGAATTGAACACAAGCCGCACCGGTGCTGCCGTGATCCTGGTCATCGGCCTGTTCGTGCTGTACCTCGGTGTCTGGCTGTGGCGCCGTTGCCGTCGTCGCTCGCGCCAGTCGCGGGAACTGGCCATGTCGCCGCACCTGATGAAAAAACACGACTGAACCTGGCGTCGCGCGCGCTTTTGTCGCGCCCGATTCGCTTCGAGTTGGGTAAACTGGCCGCCCTTCGCGGAGGCTGACATGCAAGACGACGATTTTTCCCTGTTCAAAAGCGCGATCCAAGGCGTCAAGCCGATCAAGCATGATCGCGCCGAAACCGGCAAACCCAAGGCTGACCGCGCGCAGATTGCCAAGCTGCGTCAAGCGGCCACCGTACGCACCGAATCCACCACCGTCGACGGGCTGTCCGATCAGTTCGTCATCGACGTCGGCCCTGAAGACGAGCTGATGTGGGCCCGCGATGGCGTGCAGGAAAGCCAGATGCGCAAGCTCAAGATCGGACAGATTCCGTTCGAAGGCAGCCTCGACCTGCACGGCATGAGCGTGGAAAAGGCCCGGGAAACCCTCTGGGCGTTCCTGGCCGAAGCCACCAAATTCGAAATCCGTTGCGTGCGCGTCACCCATGGCAAGGCTGTTCGCCTGGACGGCAAGCGGCCGATGATCAAAAGCCACGTCAACACCTGGCTGCGCCAGCATCCACAGGTGCTCGGCTTCACCTCGTGCCAGGCGAAACACGGCGGTGCCGGCGCGGTTTATGTGATGCTCAAACGCACCATGATGGAAGGTCGCGACGAGTAAAGCTGACGCGCCACGCTTGCAGCGTCGTGTCCGCCACCGTACCCTTGCCCTTTGCGTAAAATCCCACAGGTAGTTTCATGTCCCTGGAACAGAATTACACCGCGATCCTTGGCCAACTGGGCGAGGACGTCTCCCGCGAGGGCCTGCTCGACACGCCCAAGCGTGCCGCCAAAGCCATGCAGTACCTCTGCCGCGGCTATGAACAGACACTGGAAGAGGTCACCAACGGTGCCCTGTTCAGCTCCGACAACAGCGAAATGGTGCTGGTCAAGGACATCGAGTTGTACTCGTTGTGCGAACACCACCTGCTGCCGTTCATCGGCAAGGCTCACGTCGCCTACATCCCGAGCGGCAAGGTCCTGGGCCTGTCGAAGGTGGCGCGGATCGTCGATATGTACGCCCGTCGCCTGCAGATCCAGGAAAACCTCAGCCGCCAGATCGCCGATGCGGTCCAGCAGGTCACCGGCGCCCTGGGCGTTGCGGTGGTGATCGAGGCCAAGCACATGTGCATGATGATGCGCGGTGTGGAAAAGCAGAATTCGACGATGATCACCTCGGTGATGCTCGGAGAGTTCCGCGAAAACGCTGCCACCCGCAGCGAATTCCTCAGCCTCATCAAGTAATTCGCGGCACGAAGAAAACCGGCATTCATCGCCGGTTTTTTTTCGTCCGTAAAAAATCAGGTAAGCTGCGCGCCCTTCTTCATTCGCACCGTGAGGCTTTCAACGTGTTCGTAAAAGCGCTTCGTGTCGGCCTTGGCCAACTGATCATCTTCATCGACTTCATTACTCGCCCAGGCAAGAAGCAGCGCACGGCGCAAGCTCAGGCACAGGTCAACTCGGCTGCCAAGGGCCTGACGCTGTATCAATTCCACGCCTGCCCGTTCTGCGTGAAGACCCGCCGCACCCTGCGCCGCCTGAATGTGCCGGTGGCCCTTCGCGATGCGAAGAACAACGAACAGGATCGCCAGACCTTGCTGGAGCAAGGCGGCAAGATCAAGGTGCCGTGCCTGCGCATTGAAGAGAATGGCCAGACCACCTGGATGTATGAGTCCAAGGTGATCATTGATTATCTGGACAAGCGTTTCGCGGCGGCCTGATGTTTCTGTGGTGATCTGACTGACGCCATCGCGAGCAAGCTCGCTCCCACAGTGGATTTGTGGCGTTCACAAAACCTGTGGGAGCGAGCTTGCTCGCGATGAGGCCACTACAATCACCACAAGTTTCCAGGCAAAAATAAACCGGCCCTTGCGCCGGTTTATTTGTTTTCAGGCCGCTTGCGCCGCCTGCGCCTGTCGCACCACCGCCGCCAATCGCTTGAGCCCCTCATCCAGCCGCGCCGGATCAATGTGGCTGAAGTTCAACCGCAGATACCCCGGATGATTATCCGGCTCAGGGAAGAACGGTTCCCCCGGCATGAACGCCACGTCGTTGGCCAGCGCAGCGTTGAGCAAACTGCGGGTATCTTGCGGCTGCTTGAGTTTCAACCAGAAAAACAGCCCGCCCTGCGGCACGTTCCAGTCCGCCAGATCCGAGAAGTGAGTTTCCAGCGCAGTCTGAAATGCATCCCGGCGCCCCCGATAAAAATCGCGCAACTCACTGCGGTGTTGCTGATATTTCTCGCTGCCGATCCATTGCAGCGCCTGCCACTGGCCGACCCGATTGGTGTGCAAATCCGCCGACTGCTTGAGTTTCAACAGATGGGGAAACAGGTCCGGGCTGGCGATCAGGTAGCCGATACGCAAACCCGGCAACAGGGTTTTCGAGACGGTCCCGGTATAGATCCAGCTGGCCGTCTTCAAGCGGCTGACAATCGGCGTGGCGCTACCACCGTCGAAGGTCAGCTCGCGGTAAGGCTCGTCTTCAATCAGCGTCACGCCAAATTCATCGAGCAACGCCGCCACCGCGTTGCGTTTGGCTTCGCTGTAACGCACCGCCGATGGATTCTGGAAGGTCGGGATCAGGTAGATGAAGGCCGGGCGGTGTTGTTCCAGGCGAGCGCGCAGCTCCGTCAGGTTCGGCCCGTCAGCCTCCAGCGGCACGGTCAGGCAATTGGCGCCGAACAGCTGGAAAATCTGCAATGCCGCCAGATAAGTCGGCGCTTCGAGCAGGATTTCGGTGCCCTTGTCGATGTACAGCTTGGCCGCCAGGTCGAGGGTCTGCTGTGAGCCGCTGACCACCAGCACCTGGCTCGCCTCGCATGCCACTCCCAACGCTCGCGCCTCGGCGGCCAGCGCTTCGCGCAGCGCCGGTTCGCCTTCGCTCATGCCGTATTGGCCCATGGAAACCGGCATCTGGGCCCAATCGACCTTCGGCAACATGGCTTCGGCCGGCAGACCACCGGCAAACGACATCATCTGCGGACGCTGGGCCGCGGCGAGGATTTCACGGATCAAAGAACTTTTAAGGCGCGAGACACGTTCGGAAAAAGCCATGGGGATCACCGGTAGCGAGGCATGTGGAAAATGAGTCAAACTTGTTGACCGAAATTACGACAGCCCGAACGGATACGTCAACATGCTTGACCTTAAAAACCCGCTTTCCCAGCAGCAGGCCATGGAGGCGTTTTTCTTCGGCTACCAGGCCTTCACCGCCAAGGCCGATGAAATGCTCGAACGTCGCGGCCTGAGTCGGGTGCATCAACGCATCGTGTTTTTCATCGCCCGTTATCCGAACCTGAGCGTGAAGGAGCTGTTGGCGTTGCTCGGCGTGAGCAAGCAGGCGTTGAACATGCCGTTGCGGCAATTGTTGGAGATGCATCTGGTGGAGAGCGTCGCGTCCGAAACCGACAAGCGTAAGCGCCTGCTGGAGTTGACCGCTGAAGGCGTTCGCTTTGAGCAAGCATTGCGCCGCGAGCAGGTGAAATTGCTGGAGCGGGTGTTTGCCGAGGCCGGGGAGACGGCGGTGAATGGGTGGCTGGCGGTGAATCTGGCGTTGGGTAAGAGTCATTCGCCGGATGAATGAGTGTTTGCCTGCTGGATAAGTATTGGCCGTATCGGCCTCTTCGCGAGCAAGCCCGCTCCCACAGTTGACCGCATTCCTCTGTGGGAGCGGGCTTGCTCGCGAAGGCGTCGGAACAGGCGATATATCTCTAAAGCCAAACTTTTCGTCTACAAAACCAAAAACATTATTTGCATTCTTTGTATACAAAAGCATAATCCACTTCGTGCGAGTTCCTGACCAAGCGGTCAACAAATTCGCAAGTACCTCAAAGGGCCGCTGCCACCCTCATGGGTCCGGCCCTGGAAATAACAATAAAACTCTTGAGGAGTATTCGCTGTGGAAAGCCGCAAATCCGAAGCACCGACGCTGGAAATCTCGCCGCCATTACGCAATGGCTTGCTGGAACGTCTGTTCAAACTCAGCTTGCACGGCACCACGGTGAAGACCGAGCTGATTGCCGGTCTGACAACCTTCATCACCATGGCTTACATCATTTTCGTCAACCCCAACATCATGGCCGACGCCGGGATCGATCACGGTGCGGCGTTTGTCGCCACCTGCATCGCCGCGGCACTCGGTTGCCTGTTGATGGGCCTGTACGCCAACTGGCCGGTCGGCCTGGCACCGGGCATGGGGCTGAACGCCTTCTTCACCTACACCGTGGTCGGCACCATGGGCTACAACTGGGAAACCGCCCTCGGCGCGGTGTTTGTCTCCGGTGTGCTGTTCATGATCCTGACCTTTTCGCGGATCCGCGAATGGCTGCTCAACAGCATCCCGGTCAGCCTGCGCTTCGCCATGGGCGCCGGCGTGGGTCTGTTCCTGGGGCTGATCGGCCTGAAAACCGCGGGCATCGTCGTCGATAGCCCGGCCACGCTGATCAAGCTCGGCTCCCTGCGCGAACCCGGCCCGTTGCTCGCCGCCGTGTGCTTCCTGATGATCGCCATCCTCAGCTATCACAAAGTGTTCGGCGCGATCCTCATCAGCATCATCACCGTGACCCTCGCCGGTTGGGGCCTTGGGCTGGTGCACTACGAGGGCATCATGTCGGCCCCGCCGAGCCTGGCTCCGACCTGGATGGCCATGAACGTTGCGGGTGTATTCAACATCAGCATGGTCAGCGTGGTCCTGGCATTCCTCTTCGTGCACATGTTCGACACCGCAGGCACCCTGATGGGCGTTGCCCAACGCGCCAACCTGGTGGGTGCTGACGGCAAGATCGAAAACCTCTCCCGCGCCATGAAAGCCGACAGTGCTTCCAGCGTATTCGGTGCAGTAGTCGGCGTTCCGCCGGTCACCAGCTACGTGGAAAGTGCTGCAGGTGTCGCAGCGGGTGGTCGGACTGGTCTTACCGCAGTGACCGTAGGTGTGCTATTTATTGCAGCCATGTTCTTCGCACCGCTGGCCGGGATGATTCCGGCCTATGCAACCGCGGGTGCACTGATCTACGTAGCGATGCTGATGATGGGCGGCATGGCCCACATCGAATGGGACGAAGCCACCGACAGCATTCCGGCGATCGTTACCGCAATCATGATGCCGCTGACCTTCTCGGTCGCCGACGGCATCGCGCTGGGCTTCATCACCTACGTGGCGATGAAGGCCGGTACCGGCAAGCACAAGGAAATTTCGGTGAGCCTGTGGGTGCTCTGCGCGATCTTCATCGCCAAGTTCATCTTCTTGTAAACCACACGCGGTACACGCTTGAAAACAGCCTCACCCCGTCGGGTGGGGCTTTTGTGCAAATGGAGGAAAGTGATGAGTCTGGAAACCTGGCTGCTGTTCAGCGGCGCTGCGCTGATAGTGATCCTGATCCCGGGGCCGCTGTCGTTGCTGATGATCAGCAACAGTCTGAATTACGGCCTGCGCCGCTCTTACCCGGCCTTTCTTGGCGGCGTATCGGCCTCGATCTGCCTGCTGAGTGCTTCGGCGCTGGGCCTGGGTGCGTTGTTGCTGGCGTCGGAACAGCTGTTCAGCGCCCTGAAGATGCTTGGCGCCCTTTACCTGTTCTACCTCGCCTGGCAGAGCTGGCAGCAATCGCGCCTGCCTTCCCATGGCGCTGAAGTGCCACAAGCCGCGCCGGTGCCACGCTTTCGTGCACTGTTCGGGCGTGCGTTCATGCTGGGCGCGAGCAACCCGAAAGACATCCTGTTCTTCGCCGCTTTCCTGCCGCAGTTCCTGAGTGCCGAACAGCCGTTCCTGCCGCAGTTGCTGGTGATGATTGTCACCTGGACACTGCTGGATCTGGCCTGCAAGTTGGCTTATGGCCTCGGTGCCCATGGTGCAGCGCGGTATCTGCGCAGTGGCAAGGGCCAGAGCTGGTTTAACCGGGTGAGTGCGGGGTTGTTCAGTGGGGCGGGTGCTGCTTCCCTATTAAGCCGATAAAGAGCAAAAGCCTCGCGAGCAAGCCCGCTCCCACATTGGAATGCATTCTCCTGTGGGAGCGGGCTTGCTCGCGAAGGCGTCAGTGCGAACACCACATTTCTCCAGACGAAAAAAAGCCCGCAGTGTGAGCGGGCGAAAGACCAAAGAAGCTATATGCGCAGTCGCTTCCAGGGTGCAGCTGCTGCCTGGGGGATCAGCTGCCGCGATAGGTGGAGTAGCTGTAAGGCGAAATCAACAACGGCACATGGTAGTGATCCTGCTCGGCAGAGATGCCGAAACGCAGCACCACCACATCCAGGAAGGCCGGCTCAGGCAACTTGACGCCACGGGCGCGGTAGTAGTCGCCGGCATGAAACTGAACCTGATAGACCCCGGTGCGGTAGTCATCGCCTTGCAGCAGCGGTGCATCGACACGGCCATCGCTGTTGGTAACTGCAGTGGCGACCAATTCCAGCTGCGAACCTTCAACGCGGTACAACTCGACCTTGATCGAGCTGCCCGGGCAACCGTGTGCTGCGTCCAAAACGTGTGTAGTCAAACGTCCCATTGATTCTGCGCGCCTGCCTGCGTGGAGCAGTCAGACTTCGCGCCTCCCGAAGTCAGTTGAAAAGGAGACCGCACCGATTCGGAGCACGAAAAGCTGCGGCGAGCGACTGATTAAGACACTTTTTAAAAAAATTGTACACAATAAAAACGACATTTTTCGCATGACTCCCGCCATCTGCATATTTGCCGTCGATTTCCCGCCGAGCCGCACAATCTATGAGCCCCTCAATCAATAATTGACCAGTCAGGCAGATTTCTTGCAGGCTCACGCCAATAGCAGTAAAAGATGACAGTCGGTGAAAAATGCGAAAAATCAGGCTTACAAAGTGAATATAAAGTTGTATACAATCAGCCCATCGCTGTGACGCCAGCCTGCCATCCAGTTTTCAGCTGCGTCACACCAACCGTCATCATCGAATAAGAAGGAAGCCTGCAGTGAGCGCTGACTACCCACGCGACCTGGTCGGTTACGGCAGTAACCCTCCGCACCCACACTGGCCGGGCAATGCCCGAATCGCCCTGTCGTTCGTACTCAATTACGAAGAAGGCGGCGAGCGCAACATCCTGCACGGCGACAAAGAGTCCGAAGCGTTCCTCTCGGAAATGGTTTCTGCCCAGCCGCTGCAAGGCGCGCGCAACATGAGCATGGAATCCCTTTACGAGTATGGCAGCCGTGCCGGCGTGTGGCGGATCCTGAAGCTGTTCAAGGAATTCGACATTCCGCTGACCATCTTCGCCGTGGCCATGGCCGCCCAGCGTCACCCGGACGTGATCCGCGCCATGGTCGACGCCGGCCACGAGATCTGCAGCCATGGCTATCGCTGGATCGACTACCAGTACATGGATGAAGCCCAGGAACGCGAGCACATGCTCGAAGCGATCCGCATCCTCACCGAAATCACCGGCGAGCGCCCGCTGGGCTGGTACACCGGCCGCACTGGCCCGAACACCCGTCGCCTGGTGATGGAAGAAGGCGGTTTCCTCTATGACTGCGACACCTACGACGACGACCTGCCCTACTGGGAACCGAACAACCCGACCGGCAAGCCGCACCTGGTGATCCCGTACACCCTGGACACCAACGACATGCGCTTCACCCAGGTCCAGGGTTTCAACAAGGGCGACGACTTCTTCGAATACCTGAAAGATGCGTTCGATGTGCTCTACGCCGAAGGCGCCGAGGCACCGAAAATGCTTTCGATCGGCCTGCACTGCCGCCTGATCGGCCGTCCGGCGCGTCTGGCTTCGCTCAAGCGCTTTATCGAATACGCTAAAAGTCATGAACAGGTGTGGTTCAGCCGTCGTGTCGACATTGCGCGTCACTGGCAAGAAACCCACCCGTACACAGGGGCTGCCAAATGAGCACCTTCCAAACCGTCAAACCTTCGAGCCTGAGCCGCGACGCCTTCGTCGCCGCTTTCGCCGACATCTACGAACATTCGCCATGGGTGGCCGAGAAGGCCTTCGACCTGGGCCAGGATGCCTCGATCGACCAGATCGAAACCCTGCACCAGCGCATGAGCGACATCCTGTTGAGTGCTGATCACCAAAGCCAGCTGGCTTTGATCAACGCTCACCCGGACCTGGCCGGCAAAGCCGCCGTCCAGGGCCAACTAACCGAAGCCAGCACCCATGAACAGGCTGGCGCCGGTATTCACCAATGCACGGCCGAAGAGTTCCAGCGCTTCACCGAGCTGAACGACGCCTACAAGGCCAAGTTCAAGTTTCCCTTCATCATGGCGGTAAAAGGCAGCAACCGGCATCAGATCCTCGCAGCGTTCGAAACGCGCATCCACAACCCGGTCGACACCGAGTTCAAATGCGCGCTGGCGGAGATCAACAAGATCGCCCTGTTCCGATTACTGACCCTATAGCAAGCCTGGCCCATGTGAATTCATGAACGCCGAATTCACTCCGGGCCTGGCAAGCATCCCAAGCCACTTATTTAAAGGCAGACAAGAAGAATGAAAGCTTACGCCGTACCTTTCGAGAAGTTCGTCAACCTGGCCGATGCCCGCCTGGGCACCAAAATCATCTCGGTCACCGATGACTGGTTCGCAGACGCCAACCGTCTGTTCCAACCGACCCCGGCCGTATGGAAGGAGGGCGTGTTCGATGACAACGGCAAGTGGATGGATGGCTGGGAATCGCGCCGCAAGCGCTTCGAAGGCTTCGACAGCGCAGTGATCCGCCTGGGCGTACCGGGTTCGATCAAAGGCGTCGACATCGACACTTCATTCTTCACCGGCAACTTCCCGCCGTCGGCCTCTCTGGAAGCCTGCTTCCTGGCCGAAGGCGAGCCGAACGAAAACACCCAGTGGGTTGAAGTGCTGTCCGCCGTCGAGCTGCAAGGCAACAGCCACCACTACCACGAAATCAACAACGACCAGGCCTTCAGCCACCTGCGCTTCAACATCTACCCGGATGGCGGCGTGGCCCGTCTGCGCGTGTACGGCGTGCCGTTCCGTGACTGGTCGGCTACCGGTGACAACGAGCAAGTCGACCTGGCCGCAGCCCTCAACGGTGGCCGCGCCCTCGCCTGCTCCGATGAACACTTTGGCCGCATGAGCAACATCCTCAACCCGGGCCGTGGCATCAACATGGGCGACGGCTGGGAAACCGCACGTCGTCGTACGCCGGGCAATGACTGGGTCATCGTCGCGCTGGGTCACCCAGGCGAGATCGAGAAAGTCATCGTCGACACCCTGCACTTCAAGGGCAACTACCCGGACACCTGCTCGATCCAGGGCGCGTTCGTCAAGGGCGGTACCGACAGCCAGATCGAAACCCAGTCGTTGTTCTGGCGTGAACTGCTGCCAGCACAAAAACTGGAAATGCACGCCGAGCACACCTTCGCCGAGCAGATCAAGGCGCTGGGCCCGATCACCCACATCCGCCTGAACGTGTTCCCGGATGGTGGTGTGAGCCGCCTGCGTGTACTGGGCAAGGTCGCTAAATAAGCGCTGAACCCAATCGCGGGCAAGCCCGCTCCCACAGGTTTTGTGAACGCCACAGTCCACTGTGGGAGCGAGCTTGCTCGCGATGGCGTCAAAACAAACAACACAGAATTCGGAAAAGAACAGCATGCGCACATTGACGATTGAACCGCTGACCAAAGAAGCCTTCGCCCCTTTCGGTGACGTGATCGAAACCGACGGCAGCGATCACTTCATGATCAACAACGGTTCGACCATGCGCTTCCATAAACTGGCTGTGGTTGAAACCGCAAAGCCTGAGGACAACGCGATCATCAGCATCTTCCGCGCCGACGCGCAGGACATGCCGCTGACCGTTTGCATGCTGGAACGCCACCCGCTGGGCAGCCAGGCTTTCATTCCGCTGCTCGGCAACCCCTTTCTGATCGTGGTCGCGCCACTTGGCGATGAACCTGTATCAGGCTTGGTCCGCGCCTTCGTCACCAACGGCAGGCAGGGCATTAATTACCATCGCGGCGTCTGGCACCACCCGGTGCTGACGATCGAAAAGCGGGATGACTTCCTGGTGGTTGATCGCAGTGGCACAGGCAATAACTGCGATGAGCATTTTTTCAAAGAGGATGAGCGTTTGATCCTCGCCCCCCACCAATAAGAGAAGGTCCGATCACTCGATAACAGAGTGACGGGCGAGAGGTAAAGACTGTGGAAGCACATCTGTTGGAATGGCTGAACCTGAGCGTGCGCTGGGTTCACATGATTACTGGCGTGGCCTGGATCGGTGCGTCGTTCTATTTCGTATGGCTGGAAAACAACCTCAACCGGGTCAACCCGAAAAGCGGTCTGGCTGGCGATTTGTGGGCAATCCACGGTGGCGGTATCTACCACCTGGAAAAATACAAACTGGCTCCACCGACCATGCCGGACAACCTGCACTGGTTCAAATGGGAAGCCTACTTCACCTGGTTGTCGGGGGTCGCACTGCTGTGCGTGGTGTTCTACTCCAACCCGACCCTTTACCTGTTGGCCCCTGGCAGCAGCCTGAGCGGTCCCGAAGGCGTATTGCTGGGCCTCGGCTCGCTGTTCGTCGGTTGGTTCATCTACTCCTTCCTGTGCGACTCGGCCCTGGGCAAACGCCCTGCCCTGCTTGGCGCAATCCTGTTCGTCCTGATCATCGCCGCGGCCTACGGCTTCAGCAAAGTGTTCAGTGGTCGGGGTGCGTACCTGCACGTCGGCGCGATCATCGGCACCATCATGGTCGGCAACGTGTTCCGCATCATCATGCCGGCGCAACGCGCACTGGTAGCAGCTATCGCCGAGAACCGCACGCCCGATCCGGCGCTGCCGGCCAAAGGCCTGTTGCGTTCACGTCACAACAACTACTTCACCTTGCCGGTGCTGTTCATCATGATCAGCAACCACTTCCCGAGCACCTACGGTAGCCAGTACAACTGGTTGATCCTGGCCGGAATCGCGGTACTGGCGGTGTTGGTACGTCATTACTTCAACACCCGTCACGACAGCCACAAGTTTGCCTGGACCCTGCCGGTGGCAGCGGTGGGCATGATCTGCCTGGCTTATGTGTCCGGTCCGAAGCCGATGTCCAGCGCCCCTGAAGTAGCCAACGCTCCAGCGAAAATCGAATACCAGCCGCTGCCGGAAACCGCAGTGGGCGGTGGATTGAAACCCGCTGAAGCCAAACCTGCAGAAGCGCCTGCTGCCGCTCCGGCTCAGGCATCCAATGCCGGCCCGGGTTTCGACAAGGTGCACAGCGTAATTCAGGAACGTTGCGCGGTCTGCCACTCGGCCAAGCCAACCAGCCCGTTGTTCAGCGCGGCCCCGGCCGGTGTGATGCTGGACACTCCCGAGCAGATCCGCCAGAACGCACCGCGGATTCAGGCGCAAGCCGTCACCAGCCAGATCATGCCATTGGGCAACATCACGCAGATGACCCAGCAGGAACGTGACCTGATCGGTGCCTGGATTGTGCAGGGAGCCCAGACCAATTAATCGTTAAAAGCTTCGCGAGCAGGCTCGCTCCCACACAGGCAACACGGAACCTGTGGGAGCGAGCCTGCTCGCGAATGGCCGCAAAGCGGCCCACCAGATTCGAATACAGCTGCCAGCAGCACTGCAGCTGTAAATCACAAGAATAAAAAGATCCGAGGTGTTGCATGTCCGAGCTATCCACAGCGCGCATCCCCGACGCACCCGCCATTCAGCGTTTGCCCCTCTTGCAACTGATCCTGGTCGGTTTGCAACATGTTCTGCTGATGTACGGTGGTGCCATTGCGGTACCGCTGATCATCGGACAGGCCGCTGGCCTGAGTCGTGAAGAAATCGCCTTCCTGATCAACGCCGACCTGCTGGTGGCGGGTATCGCCACCATCGTCCAGTCACTCGGCATCGGCCCCTTGGGCATTCGCATGCCGGTGATGATGGGCGCCAGTTTCGCCGCCGTGGGCAGCATGGTCGCCATGGCCGGCATGCCCGGTATCGGCCTGCAAGGGATCTTCGGCGCGACCATCGCCGCCGGGTTCTTCGGCATGCTCATCGCCCCGTTCATGTCCAAGGTCGTGCGCTTCTTCCCGCCGCTGGTGACCGGCACGGTCATCACCTCGATCGGTTTGTCGCTGTTCCCCGTGGCCGTGAACTGGGCCGGCGGCGGTGCCAGCGCCACTCAATTCGGTTCGCCGATCTACCTGACCATCGCCGCACTGGTACTGGGCACCATCTTGCTGGTGCACCGTTTCATGCGCGGCTTCTGGGTCAATATTTCCGTGCTGATCGGCATGTGCCTGGGCTATGTGCTCTGCGGCCTGCTCGGCATGGTCGACCTCAGTGGCATGGCCCAGGCGCCATGGCTGCAATTCGTCACGCCGCTGCACTTCGGCATGCCGAAATTCGAACTCGCGCCGATCCTCTCGATGTGCCTGGTGGTGGTGATCATTTTCGTCGAGTCCACCGGGATGTTTCTGGCGCTGGGCAAGATCACCGGCCAGGAAGTCTGCCCACGGATGCTGCGTCGCGGCTTGCTGTGCGATGCCGGCGCCTCGTTTTTCGCCGGTTTCTTCAACACCTTCACCCACTCCTCCTTCGCCCAGAACATCGGCCTGGTACAGATGACCGGCGTGCGTTGCCGCTCGGTGACCATCGTTGCCGGCGGGTTGCTGATCGTCCTGAGCCTGCTGCCCAAAGCCGCGTTTTTGGTGGCGTCGATTCCTCCGGCAGTACTGGGCGGCGCAGCGATTGCGATGTTCGGCATGGTCGCCGCCACCGGGATCAAGATCCTGCAGGAAGCCGACATCGGTGACCGTCGCAACCAGTTGCTGGTGGCGGTGAGCATCGGCATGGGTCTGATCCCGGTTGTGCGCCCGGAGTTTTTCGCCCACCTGCCCGTGTGGATGAGCCCGATCACCCACAGCGGCATCGCCATGGCCACCCTCAGCGCGCTGACACTGAACCTGCTGTTCAACATCCTTGGTGGCGCCGATCGCGCGGCCATCAACGACTGCCACGCTCACACCCATTGATCTGATGGATAACCAAGGGGGCCTGCCTGTGGCCAGCCCCCTGGCCACAACCTGCGCCTCAAAAATAAAAACAAGAGGGAGCAACAGATGATTCGGACACAAACCAACCTGCTGTTGAGTGCAGGCCTGCTGGCCGCGAGTCAGGCCATGGCCGGCGATCTACTGCTGTGGCAGACCAACAGCCTGAGCTACCTGTACGGCAAGAACTTCGCGATCAACCCGCCGATCCAGCAGACGATCACCTTCGAACACGCCGACCGCTGGAAGTACGGCGACAACTTCATGTTCATCGACAGCACCTACTACAACGGCGACCAAGACCGAAACAAAGGCGTTCACGCCTATTACGGCGAGTTCAGCCCGCGCCTCTCCTTCGGCAAGATCCTCGACCGCCGTTTTGAATTCGGCCCGATCAAGGACGTGCTGCTGGCCATGACCTACGAGAACGGCGAAGACGACACCGAGGCCTACCTGATCGGTCCCGGTTTCGATCTCGCGGTACCGGGCTTCAACTTTTTCACCCTGAACTTCTATTACCGCCAGACCGAAGGCTCGCGCCCTGGCGATGATGTCTGGCAAATCAGCCCGGCCTGGTCCTACACCCTGCCACTGGGCAACTCGAACCTGTTGATCGACGGCTACATCGACTGGGTGGTGGATAACGACCAGAACGCCCGCGGCACCTATCACGCCAACCTGCACTTCAACCCGCAGATCAAATACGACCTGGGCAAAGCCCTGGGCTGGCGCGAGAAACAGGTGTATGTCGGCACCGAATACAGCTACTGGAAAGACAAATACGGCGTCCAGGACAGCTCCCGCTTCAACACCAATGAAAACACCGCCAGCCTGCTGGTAAAGGTGCACTTCTGATGCTGCCCCGCAACCGTGCCCCACACCTGTCGTCGGTGCGCCGTTGCGGAGCACTTGAGACCTGGCCGAGGAGTCAGTATTCTCCGCGGCCGCCCGAATCCGGTTTAAAAAAAAGCCCGGATGTAAAACCTGACCAGAAAGCCAACTTATCCCGGCTCTGGCAGGCACCAAGGCACTCCAAAACCCCTCTCAATCGACCGCTCTTGAGCCGCCGAACGGGAGTTTTTTTGCTTTTTGAAAGCCTTGGCCCAGCTATTGCTAACAGCATCAAAGCTGACCGAATGGATGATTTTTTACCGCTACGGAAACAGGCGCCACACCAGAGCGCCGACCTTAAAAAAATAACGTGGAACCACCTACTTTTTGGGAGCAACCGAATGAAACGTACGTGCACTAGCCTGATGCTGGCGGGATCGATGCTGGCCGGGGGCCAGGCCATGGCCGGCGATTTGCTGCAGTGGCAGAACAACAGCCTGACCTATCTGTATGGCAAGGACTTCCAGGTCAACCCGCGCATCCAGCAGACGGTGACCTTCGAACACGCCGATGGCTGGAAGTACGGCGACAACTTCTTCTTCATCGACAAAATCTTCTACAACGGCAAGGAAGACCATTTCGCGGGCGAGAACACCCACTACGGCGAGCTCAGTCCGCGTCTGTCGTTCAACAAGATCTTCGACCAGAAGTTCGAGTTCGGCCCGATCAAGGACGTGCTGCTGGCCATGACCTACGAGTTCGGTGAAGACGATACCGAGTCCTACCTGATCGGCCCTGGTTTCGACCTGGCCATCCCGGGCTTCGATTACTTCCAGTTGAACTTCTACAACCGTCACACCGAAGGCGACCGCCCGGGCGACGACATCTGGCAGGTCTCGCCGGTCTGGTCCTACACCATTCCGGTGGGTGACTCGGACGTGCTGATCGACGGCTTCATGGACTGGGTGGTCGACAACGACGTCAACAGCAAAGGCGAATACCACGCCAACCTGCACTTCAATCCGCAGGTCAAATATGACCTGGGCAAGGCATTGAATCTGGGTGCCAAGCAGCTGTACGTCGGTGTCGAGTATGACTACTGGAAAAACAAGTACGGTATTGAAGACAGCCAGGGCTTCAAGACTGATCAGAGCGTGACCAGTTTCCTGGTTAAAGTTCACTTCTGATGATTCTTTGATCGTTCTGCGCCTCACTAACGAGGCGCAGTTCGGTTTTATCGCAAAGCGATATTCAGTACTTCTCCCGGAAACCGCGTGTACGACCTTCTTTTGCTGACAGCCGAAGGAGGTTCAACTGACTTCAACCCTCTATCCACCATCGGTATAGGTCTCACGCTAACAAAACGCTTAGATACAGACTTTTCTGGAGTAATTTCCACGCTCAAATACTGATTAATTGCAGCTTTTGTTTTCACGCCACTCAAACCAACCTGTATCTCGAGCAGTCTCTCTTTATGGGTATTTTCTCGTGTAATAATTGACGGCACGTCATGAACTTCAATAGCCAGCACCCCTCCGTTCTTGGAAAGATAGTCCCGCACGGCTTTAGACTTTTCTTCACTTCCTGAGACTTCTCCTCCCAAACCGGCAAGGCTCACATTATTCCCCTGCAAATCACGCAAGACTACTGCGCCTCTGACCAGACTGGGCTGACCGGCCGCCGAATTAAATGCCTCAATGTACCTTCTAGGCCAAACCTCCATTGTTCGGCTTGACGGGTTATGCTGAAACATATCCGCCTTAAAACTCCAAGTGTGATTTTTTGAAAAATCATTAAGCGTTATTCTTTCTTTCCATTTTAAATTTGGCATTTCCTGAAATACGCCTAGCACACTATCTTTCCAATCCGGCTTATAGGAAAGTTCAATGTTGGCGACAACATTATTCCCGACAGCGTCATCTGAGTTCAGATCAGAATAAGAAAACTGCAATTTTTCAAGCTGCCATTTGCCAATTTTCTCAGGCGACTTCGAATTCACATCATCCCCAATCAGCCCTTGTTCATCCTTCAACGACACAGGGCGATTATTCACCATTAAAAACAGGTTCAAACCGTCTCCGCTACCGATAGGATCCGCACTCACCCACCGCTGCAACCACGGCGCGTAATAGCGATAGCCATAATAATAAAGCCCCGTCGCATCCCGCTCCTTGCCCGAGTAACGAATCGCCTTGTACTTGGCCTCAGTTTCACTGGTACCCGCCCACACCGCCGTCCCACCAAACGGGTAATAAACCTCCCGACTCAGCAGCGCTCCCTGCTCATCCAGTTCCAGCGTGCACGAGTTCAGGTGGTCATTCAGGCAAAAACGCAGTTGGTCATTGCGCACGCCCTTGGGCAGTTTCTCAACCCAGTGCAAAGCCCGCACATGGCTAAGCCCCGCCTCGACACTCAGCACATGCCGCTCTTCGCCGGTAGCCGTATCCCGATGGATTTCCAACCCCGGCAAGTAACGCACTTCAGCACGTAGCGTGCGACGAGCCGTCTCCGTGAGTCGGACTTTTCTTAGTCGATGCCCGGGACTGTCGTAGAAATAACACTCGGTATCGTCAGGCCCATCCTCACGCCTGACCATCGTGACGCGGCTCAGTTGATTGCGAATGTCCCAACTCATTTCCTGGCCGCGCAACAACGTCAGTTGATTGCCGTTGGCATCAAAGCCATCCGCCAGATTGCCTTCCTGCGCAACACTGCGATTGCTGGCGGGCGAGGTAAACATCTCAAAGGTTTCCGCACCGCTATGGTGACGGGTCTGCAAATTGCCGGCGGCGTCGTAATTGAAGGATTGGGTGTAATTGCGCAACTGGTTGGGGTCCAGCGGCGTGGTTTGCCAGGCAGGTAATGCAGGACCATAACCGGGCTGGCTGACTTCCCGGCCAGTGGCTTCGACCAGTTGATACAGGCTGTCATAGCGATAGCGGTTGATCGGCTCGATCCGTTGATGATTGAAATACCGTATCAACGCCACCTTGTCTTCGACACTTGAGATATTGCCGACCGGATCGTAGGCATACTCGAAGTGCTGGAGCGGCGTGCCTCGGGCATCGCAAGACAGCAACCCGGCCAGTCGCCCATCTTCAGCCGCGTACCGGGCCGTCGTCAGGACACCATTGGCCGCACGCTCACTTTCAACCCTGCCGACGGCATCGTAGCGAACATCATTGACCAACAACTGAGGTTCCACTGAAGAACCTGCCAGCTTCAATCGGCATTCTTTCAACTCACCGGCCTGGTTGTAAGCGAATGCCTGGAGATTTTCCATGGCGTCAGTCTGACAGAGCATTTCTCCTGACGGCCCATACTGCTGAGCCGTCCTGAAAACCTCATCCTCCAGGCGGGAATCGGCAAATTCGGACGACCAATCCGGCGGGGCCAACTCGAGCATGAAGCGGGTCTCTTCCGTTAGAAGCAAGCCAGCCACACCATACTCGCAAAGGCTGCGCCTGCCCGCCGGATGGTCATGACGGATCAGTTGGCCGCACTGGTTATGCACCGCAAACTCATCACTCGCCCCTGCGTAAGCAAAACGCTCGGCGACGCGTGGTGCGTCATCCTTCATCTGTTCCGTCACGCTCGTCGGACGCTGAAGCTCATCGTACTCAGTGTGCCGCTGACTCCCGCGACCGTCCCAGAAGGAACGTGCCATACCGGCCTGATCCAGTAAACTCAACTGCCAACCGGCATCGACGCTGTCCACCAGCAGAGGCTGACTTAGTAGATTCTGCGTCGTGGCGAGGTTCGGTTTCGGCGCCGTGCCCCACAATCGTGGATCCCAGGAAGCCACCAGCCGTCCGGCAGCGTCAAAGTGATTGCGGGTGATACGAGTCTCAATGGACGGGTTCAGCGGATGACGGCAATAGGCGACATTTCGCACAGCCAAACCGCGCGAATCCGACACCGACAAGGTTGGTGTGTGAGCATCAATCCATTGCGCAGCCGCCATCTTCGAACCCTCTGCCAATCGGGTTCAATCTGATGGAAAAACCTGAGCACATCTACTGTCAGATCTGACAGTTCAAACGGTTTCAGCCACCGAGAGCCCCAGAAACCGGCACAACTCCCCCCGCTTGGCCAGTGCATCCCGGCGCCCCAGCTCAATCAACTCGCTGCAATACCCCGCCTCGAACAGCAGGTAACTCAAAACCCCTGCCCCGCTGGTCTTGGTCGCACCCGGCCCGCGCAGAAACAGGCGCAGTGCCGCCGGCAATTCCTGACGATGGCGCGCAGCAATCTCATCGATCGGCTGGCTCGGCGAAATCACCAATACATCCACCGGCGCCACGCCCAAAGCGCGGGTTGGCGTGCCGTCGGGCATCAGGTGACTGAACTGGTTCAGGCGCTGCAACAACTCGATGTCGCTTTCCAGGCTGTCAATGAACGTACTGTTGAGCATGTGCCCACCGATCTGCGCCAGGGTCGGCTGCTGACCGGTGTAGCTACGCAACAAGGGTTGTTGCGGGTCGACTCCGCGGGGGTTGCCGCTGACGCCCACCACCAGCACCCGACTGGCGCCCAGATGCAGCGCCGGACTGATCGGCGCCGACTGACGCACCGCGCCATCACCGAAATACTCCTCGTCGATTTTCACCGGGGCGAACAGCAGCGGAATGGCGGAACTGGCGAGCAGGTGTTCAACGGACAAGCGGGTGGGAACACCGATGCGCCGATGGCGCAACCAGGCATCGATCTTGCCGCCGCCCTCATAGAAGGTGACAGCCTGGCCCGACTCATAACCGAACGCGGTGACCGCCACCGCGTGCAATTGCTTCTGTGCGATCGCTTCGGCGATGCCGCCCATATGCAGCTTGTCGTTGAGCAAATCCCGCAGCGGAGAACTGTTGAGCAGCGCAACCGGCACCTGGGCACCGATGCCGAGCAAACTGTGGCTGACAAAGCGACTGGCCTGGCGGATCACCCCGGGCCAGTCGCTGCGCAACACCAGATGACTGCGAAAGCCCTGCCAGAAGGCCGTCAGGCGTTCGATGGCATTACGAAAGTCCATTGCCCCGCTGGCGAGGCTGACAGCGTTGATCGCGCCCGCCGAGGTGCCGACGATCACCGGAAACGGATTGCGGGCCCCCGGCGGCAGCAATTCGGCAATCGCCGCCAGCACCCCGACCTGATAGGCCGCCCGAGCCCCGCCACCGGAAAGAATCAACCCTGTAACCGGTTCAGCTGGACTCATCGCAACTCTCCATGGTGCTTGATGGGATTTCGTTGTTTCGACCTATCCCCTTGTAGGAGCGAGCTTGCTCGCGATGGTCGTGAAAACGCCGCGGGGTGTCAGGTGCCCCGCGTTATCGTTGGCTACCATCGCGAGCAAGCTCGCTCCTACAGGGTATCGGGATTCAACGACGTTTGGCGTACAGCTTCGCCTCGCCCGGTGGACGGCTCTTGAAGCGACGGTGGGCCCACAGGTATTGCTCGGGATGCTCGCGCAAAACGCTTTCGATCCATTGGTTGATGCGCAGGCAGTCGGCCTCTTCGGTTTCGCCGGGGAAGCCTTCGAGCGGCGCATGGATAACCAGGCGATAACCGCTGCCGTCCGCCAGACGCTCCTGGGTGAACGGCACCACCAGCGCCTTGCCCAGCCGCGCAAACTTGCTCGTGGCGGTAACGGTCGCGGCCTGAATGCCGAACAGCGGCACGAAAATGCTTTGCTTGGCGCCGTAGTCCTGATCCGGTGCGTACCAGATCGCCCGGCCCGAGCGCAGCAATTTGAGCATGCCGCGCACGTCTTCGCGTTCTATCGCCAGCGAGTCGAGGTTGTGCCGCTCGCGGCCCTGGCGCTGGATGTAGTCGAACAGCGGATTCTTGTGCTCGCGGTACATGCCGTCGATGGTGTGCTGCTGACCGAGCAACGCCGCGCCGATTTCCAGCGTCGTGAAGTGCAGGGCCATCAGGATCACACCCTTGCCCTCACGCTGGGCATGCCGCAAATGCTCCAGCCCTTCGATATGAGCGAGATTGGCCAGGCGCTTGCGCGACCACCACCAGCTCATCGCCATCTCAAAGAAAGCGATACCGGTGGAGGCGAAGTTTTCCTTGAGCAGGCGTTTGCGTTCAGCGGCGGTTTTTTCAGGAAAACACAGCTCCAGATTGCGCTTGGCAATGCGCCGTCTGTCGCCGGCTACCCGATACATCAAAGCGCCCAGTACACGACCGATCCACAGCAGTGCCGGATACGGCAACTGGACGATCAGCCACAACAGCCCCAGGCCACACCACAGCGGCCAGAAACGTGGAGATAGAAATGCTTTTCGAAAACGCGGGCGGTCCATTAATGCTTCCGGAATGACAATGGCCGCGCATTCTACATCGTTCGACCCGGCTTGCGGCCCGCGGGCGTTCTCGTTATAAGTCTCGGCACTTTTAGTGACAAGTCGTTGTATGCCGACCATGAGCCAAACCGAACCGCTAGACCAAGATCCCGTGTTCCAGTTGAAGGGCAGCATGCTGGCCATTACGGTGCTGGAACTGGCCCGTAACGACCTCGAAAGCCTCGATCGGCAACTGGCCGCCAAGGTCGCCCTGGCGCCCAACTTCTTCAGCAACGCGCCGCTGGTACTGGCCCTGGACAAACTCCCGGCCAACGAAGGCGCGGTCGATCTGCCAGGGCTGATGCGCGTTTGCCGCCAGCATGGCCTGCGCACCCTGGCGATCCGCGCCAGCCGCATCGAAGACATTGCAGCCGCTATCGCGGTGGACCTGCCGGTGCTGCCACCGTCCGGTGCCCGGGAGCGTCCACTGGACCTGACCGAAGGCGAACCGAAGAAAAAACCGGAAAAACCGCCCGAGCCGACCATCAAGCCGACGAAAATCATCACCTCGCCGGTACGTGGTGGCCAGCAGATTTATGCCCAGGGCAGCGATCTGGTGGTGATCTCCTCGGTCAGCCCGGGGGCGGAACTTCTCGCCGATGGCAACATCCATGTATACGGCCCGATGCGTGGTCGCGTGTTGGCCGGCGTCAAGGGCGACACCAAGGCGCGGATTTTCTGTCAGCAAATGAGTGCTGAACTGATTTCCATCGCCGGGCATTACAAGGTTTCCGAAGATCTGCGCCGCGACCCTCTATGGGGTTCGGGTGTGCAGGTCAGCCTGTCCGGCGACGTGTTGAACATCATTCGGCTTTAACGGATACTGCCGCATTTTCCAAGCATCTCTAAAACGTAGCGAAAACGGCTCAAACGAAGTAGGAAAAAGGCCGAAAGCAGTGTTTACCGGGGGTAAACGCCGCTCAAAACCGGATTCCAGCCAAGGCTGTCCGACTGCAGTAGTTTTTCAGGAGATGTTTTTCAGGGACTGAAAAGTCCTTCTTCCTTAGGGGTGAAACACCTTGGCCAAGATTCTCGTGGTTACATCCGGCAAGGGTGGTGTGGGTAAGACCACCACCAGCGCCGCTATCGGTACCGGCCTCGCTCTGCGCGGCCACAAAACAGTGATCGTCGACTTCGACGTGGGCTTGCGTAACCTCGACCTGATCATGGGTTGCGAGCGCCGCGTGGTGTATGACTTCGTCAACGTGGTCAACGGCGAAGCCAACCTGCAACAGGCCCTGATCAAAGACAAGCGCCTGGAAAACCTCTACGTGCTGGCCGCCAGCCAGACCCGCGACAAAGACGCGCTGACCGTCGAAGGCGTGGAAAAAGTCCTGATGCAACTCAAGGAAGACTTTGAGTTCGTGGTCTGCGACTCCCCGGCAGGCATCGAGAAAGGCGCCCACCTGGCCATGTACTTCGCCGATGAAGCGATCGTCGTGACCAACCCGGAAGTCTCCTCGGTGCGCGACTCCGATCGCATGCTCGGCCTGCTGGCCAGCAAGTCCCGTCGCGCCGAACGTGGCGAAGACCCGATCAAGGAACACCTGCTGATTACCCGTTATCACCCGGAACGTGTGAGCAAAGGCGAAATGCTCGGCGTAGAAGACGTCAAGGAGATCCTTTCGGTGACCCTGCTCGGCGTGATCCCTGAATCCCAGGCGGTGCTCAAGGCATCCAACCAGGGTGTTCCGGTGATTCTCGACGACCAGAGCGATGCCGGCCAGGCCTACAGCGATACCGTTGACCGCCTGCTGGGCAAGACCGTGGATCATCGATTCCTTGATGTACAGAAGAAGGGATTCTTCGAGCGCCTGTTTGGAGGCAACTAAGCAATGAACCTTTTTGACTTCTTTCGTGCCAACAAAAAGCAAAGCACCGCGTCGGTAGCGAAAGAGCGTCTACAGATCATCGTGGCGCACGAACGCGGCCAACGCAGTACCCCGGACTACCTGCCAGCCTTGCAAAAGGAACTGGTCGAGGTGATCCGCAAGTACGTCAATATCGGGTCCGATGACGTGCATGTCGCACTGGAAAGCCAGGGCAGCTGCTCGATTCTGGAACTCAATATCACCCTGCCAGATCGCTGAGTCGATCCGGCTGGAGCCACGGCGGCTCAGGTCCCCTCTGCAACCGGAAGGGACCTGAGCCGCCGTTGGCGTTTGTTACGAGGCTGTTTTAATGCCGTTGTCCAATATCCACATCATCCATCAGGATGCCGCCGTACTGGTGGTGAACAAACCGACCCTGTTGCTCTCTGTCCCTGGCCGGGCCGATGACAACAAGGACTGCCTGATTACCCGCCTGCAGGAAAACGGCTACCCGGAAGCGCGAATCGTCCACCGGCTGGACTGGGAGACTTCCGGCATCATCCTGCTGGCCCGCGATCCGGACACCCATCGCGAGCTGTCCCGGCAATTTCACGACCGCGAAACCGAAAAGGCCTACACCGCCCTGTGCTGGGGTCAGCCGGAACTGGACAGCGGCAGCATCGACCTGCCCTTGCGCTACGACCCGCCGACCAAGCCACGCCACGTGGTCGACCATGAATTCGGCAAACATGCGCTGACCTTCTGGCGCGTGCTCGAACGTTGCGGCGACTGGTGCCGCGTCGAGCTGACACCGATCACCGGCCGCTCCCACCAGTTGCGCGTGCACATGCTCTCGATTGGCCATCCGCTGCTGGGTGACGGGCTTTATGCCCATGAACAGGCTTTGGCGGCCTGGCCGCGGTTGTGCCTGCACGCGAGCATGCTCAGCTTTACCCACCCGCAGACCGGCGAGCGCCTGCGCTTTGAGTGTCCGGCGCCGTTTTAAAAGTGTGGGAGCGGGCTTGCTCCGGGCGGCGTTCCGACGAAAGCGGTGTGACAGTCACTATTGATGTTGTCTGACACTACGCCTTCGCGAGCAAGCCCGCTCCCACAAGGGATCTCCTCCAGATTCAATTTCGGTGGCCAGCCCCGCATTCAGTGCGACGCCATTTACCAGGCCAATACGTTAAACTGGCGCCACTGCTGTCTGGAGCTACTTTATGCGCGAAGAGTTGAACCAAGGCCTGATCGATTTTCTCAAGGCCTCCCCTACCCCGTTCCATGCCACCGCCAGCCTTGTTCAGCGTCTGGAAGCGGCGGGCTATCAACGCCTCGACGAGCGCGAGCCGTGGAATACCGAAGCCAACGGTCGCTACTACGTCACCCGCAACGACTCTTCGATTGTCGCGATCAAAATGGGCCGCCATTCACCGTTGCACGGCGGCATTCGCCTGGTCGGCGCCCACACCGACAGCCCGTGCCTGCGCGTCAAGCCGCAACCGGAACTGCAACGCCAGGGCTTCTGGCAACTGGGCGTCGAAGTGTATGGCGGCGCGCTGCTGGCGCCATGGTTCGACCGTGACCTGTCCCTGGCGGGCCGCGTAACTTTCCGTCGTGATGGCAAGGTCGAAAGCCAGTTGATCGACTTCAAGGCTCCGGTCGCGATCATTCCTAACCTGGCGATTCACCTCAATCGTGAAGCCAACATGGGCTGGGCAATCAACGCCCAGACCGAACTGCCGCCGATCCTAGCGCAATTTGCCGGTGACGAACGCGTGGACTTCCGCGCAGTGCTCACCGACCAGCTCGCCCGCGAACACGGCCTGAATGCCGACGTGGTGCTCGATTACGAGTTGAGTTTCTACGACACCCAAAGCGCTGCGGTCATTGGCCTGCATGGCGATTTCATCGCCGGCGCGCGCCTGGACAACCTGCTGTCGTGCTATGCCGGTCTGCAAGCGCTGCTGACGGCCGACACCGGCGAAACCTGCGTGCTGGTCTGCAACGACCACGAAGAAGTCGGCTCCTGCTCGGCCTGCGGTGCCGACGGCCCGATGCTTGAGCAAACCTTGCGTCGCCTGCTGCCCGAAGGTGATGAATTCGTACGCACCATTCAGAAATCCCTGCTGGTTTCGGCTGACAACGCCCACGGCGTGCACCCGAATTACGCCGACAAGCACGACGCCAACCACGGCCCGAAACTCAACGCCGGCCCGGTGATCAAGGTCAACAGCAACCAGCGCTACGCCACCAACAGCGAAACCGCCGGGTTCTTCCGTCACCTGTGCATGGCTGAAGAAGTGCCGGTGCAAAGCTTCGTGGTGCGCAGCGACATGGGCTGTGGTTCGACCATCGGCCCGATCACCGCCAGCCACCTGGGCGTGCGCACCGTGGACATCGGCCTGCCGACGTTCGCCATGCACTCGATCCGCGAACTGTGCGGCAGCCATGACCTGGCGCATCTGGTCAAGGTGCTGAGCGCGTTCTACGCCTGCCGCGAGTTGCCGTAACAAAACCCTGTAGGAGCGAGCTTGCTCGCGATGGACTTGAACGTTGACGGAACGCCGGGATGATCGCGGCGCCCTGAAGTTCATCGTCGGATCGCCGCCCGAAGCAAGCTCGCTCCTACACACATCACACCGGCCACGTCAAAAGCGGCCTAGACTTCAAGTATCCCTTCGACAAGGCTGTCTCCATGATTTCGATGTCTACCTTCCACACCATGCTGATCCCGATTCTTGCCGGGATGCTCCTGCTGGCCGTCGGCTTCAACTTTCGCGATAAAAATGCCGGCGTGTTTGCCATGTGGATCGGCATGTTGACCATTCTTGCGACCGTGGTGATCAAGATCCTCGCCAAACTCAACGAATAATTCATCGCCCTTGGCTCGCATTGATTTTGACGGGCTCGTACACTCGGTCGATCCGCTCCTCGCAAGGTTGACCGCCTAGTGTTCGCTCGTCTTTTTGCCCTCCCGTGTATTGTCCTTGTCTGCCTGATGACGCTGCTGTCAGTGGCGCCTGCCCAGGCCGCCGGCCTGCCAGGCCTGCTCAACAACCAGGCCAAGGCGCAGCCCGAAGCACAGGAACCGCTGGGGCAATCCCTGGACGAAGTGATCAAGTCACTGGAAAACGACCAGCAACGCAGCAAGCTGCTGGCCGACCTGAAAAAGCTCCGTGACACCACCAAACAGGCCCAGCCGATTACAGAAGAAGGCGTGCTGGGCCTGATTGGCGGAACCCTGGCCACTATCGAGAAGAAGTTTACCGGCGACGACAGCCCGCTCACGCGCTGGTCCAGTGAGTTCGATCAGGCCAAGGAGGAACTGGTGGCGCTGGCGCTGCCGGCCAATGAATGGCTGCCCATGCTGTTCGCCTTTGCCATGATCCTGATGGTCTGGAGCCTGCTGGCCGCCGTCCTGATCTGGATCAGCCACCGTGTGCGGATGCGTTTCGGCCTGACCGAAGAACTGCCGCAGCACCCCCGGGCCCTCGACATGTTGCGTTTTGCGCTGCGCAAACTCGGGCCGTGGCTGATTGCCCTGGTGATCACGGTCTACATGAGCTACGCCCTGCCCTCGTCCCTGGGCAAGAGCCTGGCGATGGTGCTGGCCTATGCACTGGTGGTCGGCACCTGCTTCTCGGCCATCTGCGTGATTGCCTTTTCCCTGCTCGACGGCCCGCATCGTCACCGCGCCCTGTACATCCTGCGGCACCAGGCGTTTCGGCCACTGTGGCTGATCGGCAGCTTCGCGGCGTTTGGTGAAGCCCTGAGCGATCCGCAACTGGTCAACAGCCTCGGCAGCCATCTGGCCCACACCGCCGCGACGGTTGCCAATGTCCTGGCCGCGCTCTCCACGGGGCGCTTCATCCTGCGCTTCCGCCGGCCGATCGCCCACCTGATCCGCAACCAGCCGCTGTCCCGACGCCTGACCCGCCGCGCCCTCAACGACACCCTGTCGATTCTCGGCACCTTCTGGTACGTGCCGGCGCTGGTGCTGGTGGCCATCTCCCTGTTCGCGACGTTCATTTCCGCCGGCGACACCAGCACTGCCCTGCGCCAGTCGCTGATCTGTACCGTCTTGCTGGTGCTGTGCATGGTCATCAACGGCCTGGTACGCCGCCATGGCCTCAAACCCCAGCGCGGTATCCGGCGCTACGCCGTGTATTCGGAACGGCTGAAAAACTTCTTCTACACCATCGTCCACCTGTTGGTGTGGCTGGCCTTTATCGAACTTGGCCTGCGGGTCTGGGGCATGTCGTTGATCCGCTTTACCGAAGGCGACGGCCACGAAGTCAGTGTCAAACTGTTCAGCCTCGCCGGCACATTGCTGTTCGCCTGGCTGATCTGGATTCTCAGTGACACCGCCGTGCACCACGCCCTCACCCGCTCGCGCAAAGGCCTGGCCAATGCCCGCGCGCAGACGATGATGCCGCTGATCCGCAATGTGCTGTTCATAGCGATTTTCATCATCGCGCTGATTGTCGCCCTGGCGAACATGGGCATGAACGTCACGCCACTGCTGGCCGGTGCCGGCGTGATCGGCCTGGCCATCGGTTTTGGTGCGCAGTCGCTGGTAGCCGACCTGATTACCGGGTTGTTCATCATCATCGAAGACTCCCTGGCCATCGACGACTACGTGGATGTCGGCGGCCACCTCGGCACGGTCGAAGGCCTGACCATCCGCACCGTGCGCCTGCGGGACATCGACGGCATCGTCCACACCATTCCGTTCAGTGAAATCAAGAGCATCAAGAACTACTCCCGGGAATTCGGCTACGCGATCTTCCGGGTAGCCGTGCCCGCCAGCATGGACATCGACAACGCAATCAAACTGATGCGCGAAGTCGCCCAGAAAATGCGCACCGATCCGTTGCAGCGACGCAATATCTGGTCGCCGCTGGAATTTCAGGGGGTGGAAAGTTTCGAGTCGGGCAACGCGATCCTGCGCGCCCGCTTCAAGACCGCGCCAATCAAGCAGTGGGAAGTGTCGCGAGCATTCAACCTGTCGCTCAAGCGGCACATGGATGAAGCCGGACTGGATCTGGCGACACCGCGGATGAGTATTCAGGTGATTACCGCGGGTGGTGGCCCGCAGAATGAATAACCTCCTACGAAAGCAGCGTCAGACAACATCTACCCCGACATGAATCGCATCATGCCGCCAGAACTCCAGGTCGCAGTCGATCAGGCGTTCATGCTGGTCATAGTTGACCCGGGCAATCCGCAGGCCCGGGCTGCCCACCGACACCTTCAACGCCGCCGCCGCATCCACCGACAACGCCGTGGGCACAATCTCGAAGCGCACCCGCCCGTAGTGCAAATCGTAATGCCGCGCATACAACTCGGTGATCGACTGATTCAAATCGAAATCGAGGATCCCGGGAAAGTACTGCGGGTTCAGATAGTGCTCCACATACAGCACCAGCCGCCCATCGATCCGCCGTGAGCGGCAGATCTGAATCACGCTCGACAGCGCGGGCAATTGCAGCCAGGCACACACCGCCGCCGATGCCGGTTGCAATCGCGCCGAAATCACCTCGGTGGACGGCACTCGCCCCTGGGCGCTGACCATCGCGTGAAAGTGGCTGCGCTGCATGAGGTTGTACGCCAGGCGTGGCGGCGAGACGAACCAGCCGCGACGCTCTTCACGATAAATCTGCCCCTGTGACTCCAACTGCAACAACGCTTCACGCAAAGTGATCCGCGTGGTGCCGAACAATTCACTGAGCTTGCGCTCGGCCGGCAATTTGCTGCCGGGAGTCAACAATCCATGGTCGATCTGCTCCTGAAGCACCTGGCCGATGGCTGTTACCGCTTTGGTTGCCTCTTCACGCATCAATGTTTCCTATCTGGACTAGGCCAGAACCAATTCAGGGCAGAACCGCAACAAAAACCGGCTCATTCGATAGTCTGCAAGCGTAGGCAGCGCAGATGACCGAGATGTGACAAAACGACCCAACGGTCGCCATTCGTGACTTCAAGAACCTGCAATACATCGGCCAAGTCCCTTGCCCGCCGGGGCTTTGACCATGGTCTACGCTTAGCAGGCCACCCGCGATACCGCTCAACAAAAAGTCATCCCGGGCGACGAACGACATCAAAGTGTCATCCAGCCCCCTTAAATTGGCTCAGGTATTGCTGACCTAGACCAACACAAACCGCAATCGCAGCGTTGAACACGCCCCAAGGAGCTTTGGAATGAAACAGTTTTTCCTGGCATCACTGTTAGGCTCGACCATTGCAATGTGCACCGCCGCCATGGCGGCCGATGATCTGAAAACCCTGGAAGCCGCTGCGAAAGCGGAAGGCGCCGTCAACAGCGTCGGCATGCCCAATGACTGGGCCAACTGGGCTGGCACCTGGAAAGACCTGAGCGACAAGTACGGCCTCAAGCACATCGACACCGACATGAGCTCGGCCCAGGAGATCGCCAAGTTCGCCGCGGAAAAAGACAACGCCAGCGCCGACATCGGCGACGTCGGTGCCGCGTTCGGCCCGATCGCGGTCAAGCAAGGCGTGGTCCAGCCTTACAAGCCTTCGACCTGGGATCAGGTTCCAGCCTGGGCCAAGGACAAGGACGGCAACTGGGCACTGGCCTACACCGGTACCATCGCTTTCATCGTCAACAAGAAGTTGCTGCACGGTTCCGAAGCCCCAACCAAGTGGGCTGACCTCAAGGGCGGTAAATACAAGGTCTCCATCGGCGACGTGAGCACCGCAGCCCAGGCCGCCAACGGCGTACTGGCCGCAGCACTGGCCAACGGTGGCGACGAGAAAAACCTCAAGCCTGCCCTGGATCTGTTCGCCGACATCGCCAAGCAAGGTCGCCTGTCGATGTCCAACCCGACGATTGCCACCATGGAAAAAGGCGAAATCGAAGTCGGCGTGGTCTGGGACTTCAACGGCCTGAGCTACAAGGCCAAGATGGCCAACCCGGATGACTACGTGGTGCTGATCCCGTCCGACGGTTCGGTGATCTCCGGCTACACCACCATCATCAACAAGTACGCGAAAAACCCGAATGCCGCCAAGCTGACCCGCGAATACATCTTCAGCGACGCCGGCCAGATCAACCTGGCCAAGGGCAACGCCCGTCCGATCCGTGCCGAACACCTGACCCTGCCAGCCGAGGTACAGGCCAAGCTGCTGCCTAACGAGCAGTACAAGAAAGTGACGCCGATCAAGGATGCGGACGCCTGGGAAAAGACCTCCAAGGCCCTTCCTCAGAAGTGGCAGGAAGAAGTCATCATCAATATGCAGTAACCGGGTAGATCCCCATTTCGGGATCTGATGGAGATCCAAATGTGGGAGCGGGCTTGCTCGCGAAAGCGGTGTGTCAGTCGACATCAATGCTGGATGTCAATCCGCATTCGCGAGCAAGCCCGCTCCCACAGGGGGACTGAGTTGACCTGGCTTTTCCTGATTCCTGATACACGGAGTTTTTGCCCCTATGAAGCACAACGTCATCCTTGTCGTGCTCGACGGCCTCAACTACGAGGTCGCCCGCCACGCCATGGGGCACCTGCAGGCTTACGTCGGCGCCGGACGCGCCGCACTCTACAAACTGGAGTGCGAGTTGCCAGCCCTGTCCCGCCCGCTATACGAATGCATCCTGACCGGCGTTGCGCCCATCGACAGCGGCATCGTCCACAACAACGTCTCGCGCCTGTCCAACCAGCGCAGCATCTATCACTACGCCACCGACGCAGGTCTTGTCACCGCGGCGGCGGCCTATCACTGGGTCAGCGAGCTGTACAACCGTTCGCCCTTCGTGGCGGCCCGGGACCGTCACACCGATGACCCGCAACTGCCGATCCAGCACGGGCATTTCTACTGGAACGATCACTACCCGGACTCGCACCTGTTCGCCGACGCCGAAAGCCTGCGCCTGCGCCATGTGCCGGACTTTTTGCTGATCCACCCGATGAACATCGACGATGCCGGGCACAAGCACGGCCTCGACACCCCGCAGTACCGCAACAGCGCCCGCTCGGCCGACATCATCCTGGCCGACTACCTGCAAGGCTGGCTCGATGCCGGTTATCAGGTGCTGGTCACCGCCGACCACGGCATGAACAACGACCGCTCCCACAACGGCCTGCTGCCGGAAGAACGTGAAGTGCCGCTGTTCGTGCTCGGTGACGCGTTCAGCCTCGACGCCGGTGCCGCGCCGAAACAGACCGAGATCTGCGGCACCGTCTGCCAGTTGCTCGGCGTGCCCCACGACAAACCGGTCTGCCGGGAGCTGTTGAAGTGAATACCATGAGCCGCAGTAAATGGCTGGCAGCCTTATGCCTGGTCCCGTTCGCGCTGTTCTTCATCGTGTTCGAAATCGCACCGCTGACCTGGGTGATGATCAACAGCCTGCAATCGGAAGAATTCGGCTGGGGCCTGGCCAACTTCAGCAAAATCTTCAGCTCGAAGTTTTACCTGCAGGCCATCCAGTACAGCCTTGAGATCAGCTTCTGGTCCAGCGTGCTGGGGATCGTCATCGCGATTCTGGGCGCCTATTCCCTGCACCGGGTCGATTCGAAACTGCGCAACTTCGTCAACGCCTTCGCCAACATGACCAGCAACTTCTCCGGTGTGCCCCTGGCCTTTGCGTTCATCATTTTGCTCGGCTTCAACGGCAGCTTCACCATCATGCTCAAGCAGGCCGGAATCATTCAGGACTTCAACCTGTACTCGAAAACCGGGCTGATCATCCTCTACACCTACTTCCAGATTCCCCTCGGCGTACTGTTGCTGTACCCGGCCTTCGATGCCTTGCGCGAAGACTGGCGTGAGTCCGCCTCGCTGCTTGGCGCGAGCGGCTGGCAATTCTGGCGGCACATCGGATTGCCGGTGTTGACGCCGGCACTGCTGGGCACCTTCGTGATCCTGCTGGCCAACGCCCTCGGTGCCTACGCCACGGTGTACGCCTTGACCACCGGCAACTTCAACGTGCTGCCGATCCGCATCGCGGCGATGGTGTCCGGTGACATCTCCCTGGACCCGAACCTGGCCAGCGCCCTGGCCGTGGTGCTGGTGGCCTTGATGACCCTGGTGACCATCGTGCATCAGTTGCTGCTGAAGAGGAGCTACCATGTCTCGCGCTGAACTGGGACCCGCCGGTGTCTACCACCGCGTCGTGGTGTACCTGCTGTTTGCCATCCTGCTGTTGCCGCTGGCCGGCACGCTGATCTACTCGATCGCCAGCAGTTGGTCGGCGACCATTCTGCCCAGCGGTTTCACCCTCAAGTGGTACATCCAGCTGTGGAGCGATCCGCGCTTCCTGCATGCGTTCGGGCAATCGCTGCTGGTCTGCGTCGGCTCGCTGATTCTTTCGGTGGTGCTGATTCTGCCGCTGCTGTTCGTGGTGCATTACCACTTCCCGAAACTCGACGCGCTGATGAACATCCTGATCCTGCTGCCCTTCGCCGTACCGCCGGTGGTGTCGTCGGTGGGGCTGTTGCAGCTCTACGGTTCCGGACCGTTCGCCATGGTCGGGACGCCCTGGATCCTGATCGGTTGCTACTTCACCGTGGCGCTGCCGTTCATGTACCGGGCGATCACCAACAACCTGCAGGCGATCAACCTGCGCGACCTGATGGACGCCGCCCAGTTACTCGGCGCCAGCACCTTTCAAGCCGCCTTCCTGGTGGTGCTGCCGAACCTGCGCAAGGGCTTGATGGTGGCACTGCTGCTGTCGTTCTCGTTCCTGTTCGGTGAGTTCGTGTTTGCCAACATCCTGGTCGGCACCCGCTACGAAACCCTGCAGGTCTACCTCAACAACATGCGCAACAGCAGCGGTCATTTCACCAGTGCGCTGGTGATTTCCTATTTCTTCTTTGTGCTGGTTCTGACCTGGATTGCCAATATCTTGAACAGGGACAAAAGCGAATGAGCTATGTCAGCGTCCAACATCTTCAGAAAAGCTTCGCTGGCACCACCGTGTTCAGCGACATCAATTGCGAAATCCAGAAAGGTGAGTTCGTCACCCTGCTCGGCCCGTCCGGTTGCGGCAAATCCACCCTCCTGCGCTGCATTGCCGGCCTGACTTCGGTGGATGGCGGTAAAATCCTGCTCGATGGCGCCGATATCGTGCCGGTGAGCCCGCAGAAACGCGGGATCGGCATGGTATTCCAGAGCTATGCCCTGTTCCCCAACATGACCGTGGAACAAAACGTCGCCTTCGGCCTGCGCATGCAAAAGGTCAATGCCGATGACAGCCGCAAACGCGTCGCCGAAGTGCTGAAATTGGTGGAGCTCAATGACTTTGCCGCGCGTTACCCGCATCAGCTCTCGGGGGGGCAGTGCCAGCGCGTCGCCCTCGCCCGCTCCCTGGTGACCCGGCCACGCCTGTTGCTGCTCGACGAACCGTTGTCGGCCCTCGACGCGCGGATTCGCAAGCATCTGCGTGAGCAGATTCGTCAGATCCAGCGCGAACTGGGCCTGACCACGATTTTCGTCACACATGATCAGGAAGAAGCCCTGACCATGTCCGACCGGATTTTCCTGATGAATCAGGGAAAAATCGTACAAAGCGGCGACGCCGAAACCCTCTATACCGCACCGGTGGATGTGTTCGCCGCCGGTTTCATCGGCAACTACAACCTGTTGGATGCCGACAGCGCTTCGAAGCTGTTGCAGCGACCGATCAGTAAGCGCATCGCCATTCGCCCGGAAGCCATTGAACTGAGCCTTAACGGCGAACTGGACGCGCAGATTCGCAGCCACAGCCTGCTGGGCAACGTGATTCGCTACCGGGTCGAAGCCCGAGGCGTGGAATTGGTGGTGGATGTGCTGAACCGCTCGGCGGCCGACCTGCATCCCGATGGTCAGCGGCTGGCGCTTTCCATCGATCCGACGGCCCTGTGTGAGGTAGCCTGATGCCTTTGCTGACGCTGAAGAGAGAACCGCACTGATGGCCCTGGCAATTTTTGATCTGGACGAAACCCTGATCCACGGCGACTGCGCCTCACTGTGGAGCGAGCAAATGGTCCGCCTCGGCTGGGTCGATGGCGAATCGTTCCTGCGTCGCGACAAGGAATTGATGGATGCCTACGGCCGGGGCCATCTGGCCATGGAGGACTACATGGCCTTCAGCCTGGAACCGTTGATTGGTCGTACGCCTGAAGAAGTCGCGCACCTGGTTGGTCCGTGGGTGGAGGACTACATCGAGCCGATCATTTTCAGTGACGCCACCAAAGCCATCGCCGCCCATCGCAAGGCCGGCGACCGGATTTTGGTGATCTCCGCTTCGGGCACCCATCTGGTCGGCCCCATCGCTGAGCGCCTGGGCATCGACGAGATTCTCGGTATCGAACTGGAAGTGACTCATGGCGTTTACAGCGGCCATACCGTCGGCACCCTGACCTACCGCGAAGGCAAGATCACTCGCTTGCTGGAGTGGCTGGATGCAGAAGAGGAAAACCTTGAAGGCGCGAGTTTCTATTCCGACTCTCGCAATGACCTGCCGCTATTGCTTAAGGTGGATTTCCCCCACGCGGTCAACCCGGATCCGGTGTTGCGCGAGCAGGCTGAAAAGGCTGGCTGGCCGATCCATACCTGGAAATAACGCAAGCTCCCTGTGGGAGCGGGCTTGCTCGCGAAGGCGTCGAATCAGTCAATACATCGTTGAATGACACACCGCTTTCGCGAGCAAGCCCGCTCCCACAGGTTCAGTGTTGTCAGCTCAGGCTTTCATCTATCACCAACACCACCTTCCCCGCCACGGTATTACTCGCCATCTCGGCAAACGCTGCCTCGGCATCCTTGATCGGGAATGTCCTGGCCAGTTGCGGGCTCAAGCGCCCCTCGGCGAACAACGGCCACACGTGCTGGCTCAGATCACTGAACAGATCCGCCTTGAATTGATCGTCACGGCTGCGCAAGGTCGAGCCCAGCAACTGCACGCGCTTGGCCAGCACCTGGGCCAGATCGAGTTTGGCCTCGCGGCCGCCCATCAGACCGATCAACACCCAACGTCCGTCCTGCGCCAGCAGCTTGAGGTTCAACGCCGCGTAATTGCCGCCCACCGGGTCGAGAATCACGTCGAACGGCCCCAGATCCCGCAGGCTCTCCAGATCACCGCTGCGTACTACGCCGCCCTGGGCGCCCAGCGCTTCGCAGTACGCCAACCGCTCGGCGGAGCCAACACTGACCCAACACGGGTTGCCGAAGGCCTTGCACAGCTGAATGGCCGCTGAACCAATTCCACTTGCCCCGGCATGCAGAAGAACTTTCTGACCCGGTTTGAGCGCAGCCAGTTGAAACAGATTCAGCCAGACAGTTGCATAAACCTCGGGCAATGCAGCCGCTTCGACCAGTGACATTCCGTCGGGAACCGGCAGCACGTGCCGCCCGTCGACAACCACCTCTTCGGCCATCCCGCCCCCGGCCAGCAAGGCGCAAACCCGATCGCCAATCTGCCAGGAGGATCCGGCGCCAACCTCGCTGATCACGCCCGAGCACTCTAGACCAAGCACTTGGCTAGCCCCCGGTGGCGGCGGATAAAGGCCTGCCTTCTGCAATAAATCGGCGCGATTGAGACCCGCTGCCGACACTCGGATACGAACTTGTCCTACATCGCATGCAGGACTCGGCTCATCAACCCACACCACTCGACCGTCAACGCCTTGCAATGCTTTCACAGTGCCTCCATAGTGAGTCTGGACTGAGCCCGAAGCTATAGCGCCGGGCTTTTTGCATTATGCGACCGGCTCCCAAAGAACCGGCGACTTCAAAGACGGCCTAATATGCGTTATCAATTGTCCCCGCGTCGAATCAGCATGAAGCATCTGTTCCCCAGCACTGCCCTCGCCTTATTCATCGGTATCGGCTTGCTGCCGATGTCGAGCAATACTTTCGCAGCCAATAGCTGGGACAAGCTTCAACCCGATCGTGACGAAGTGATCGCCAGCCTGAACGTCGTGGAGTTGCTCAAGCGCCACCACTACAGCAAGCCGCCACTCGATGACGCACGCTCGGTGATCATCTACGACAGCTACCTCAAGCTGCTGGATCCGTCGCGCAGCTACTTCATGGCCAGCGACATTGCCGAATTCGACAAGTGGAAGACGCAGTTCGACGATTTCCTCAAGAGCGGCGACCTGAACGCCGGGTTCACCATCTACAAGCGCTACCTGGACCGCGTAAAGGCGCGTCTGGACTTCGCCCTTGCCGAGCTGAACAAGGGCGTCGACAAGATCGACTTCACCACCAAGGAAACCTTGCTGATCGACCGCAAGGACGCCCCTTGGCTCAAATCCACCGCAGAACTTGACGACCTGTGGCGCAAACGCGTCAAGGACGAAGTCCTGCGTCAGAAGATCGCCGGCAAGGATTCCAAGCAGATCCAGGAAACCCTGACCAAGCGCTACAAGAACCAGTTGGCGCGCCTGGACCAGACCCGCGCAGAAGACATCTTCCAGGCGTACATCAACACCTTCGCCATGTCCTACGACCCGCACACCAACTATCTGTCGCCGGATAACGCGGAGAACTTCGACATCAACATGAGCCTGTCCCTCGAGGGCATCGGCGCCGTGTTGCAGAGCGATAACGACCAGGTGAAAGTCGTGCGCCTGGTGCCGGCAGGTCCGGCGGACAAGACCAAGCAGGTCGCACCGGCCGACAAGATCATCGGCGTTGCCCAGGGCAACAAGGAAATGGTCGATGTAGTGGGCTGGCGCCTGGACGAAGTGGTCAAGCTGATCCGTGGTCCGAAGGGCACCGTGGTGCGCCTGGAAGTCATCCCGGCCAGCAACGCGCCGAACGACCAGACCACCAAGATCGTGCCGATCACCCGTGAAGCGGTGAAGCTTGAAGATCAGGCCGTGAAAAAATCGGTCTTGAACCTGAAGCAGGACGGCAAGGACTACAAGCTCGGCATTATCGAAATCCCGGCGTTCTATCTGGACTTCAAGGCCTTCCGTGCTGGCGACCCGGATTACAAGAGCACCACCCGCGACGTCAAGAAACTGCTGACCGAGTTGCAGAAAGAGAAAGTCGACGGCGTGGTCATCGACCTGCGCAACAACGGCGGCGGTTCCCTGCAAGAGGCCACCGAGCTGACCAGCCTGTTCATCGACAAAGGCCCGACCGTGCTCGTGCGTAACGCCGATGGCCGCGTCGATGTCCTGGAAGATGAAAACCCGGGCGCGTTCTACAAAGGCCCGATGGCGTTGCTGGTCAACCGTCTGTCCGCCTCGGCTTCGGAGATTTTTGCCGGCGCCATGCAGGACTACCACCGCGCATTGATCATCGGCGGTCAGACCTTCGGCAAAGGCACCGTGCAGACCATTCAGCCGCTCAACCATGGCGAACTGAAACTGACCCTGGCCAAGTTCTACCGGGTTTCCGGGCAGAGCACCCAGCATCAGGGCGTCTTGCCGGACATCGATTACCCGTCGCTCATCGACACCAAGGAAATCGGTGAAAGCGCCCTGCCGGAAGCCATGCCATGGGACACCATCAAGGCGGCGATCAAGCCTGCGCTCGACCCATTCAAGCCGTACATTTCGCAGCTCCAGTCCGAGCATGACGTGCGTACGGCCAAGGATGCGGAGTTCGTGTTCATCCGCGACAAGCTGGCCCTGGCGCAGAAGCTGATGACCGAGAAAACCGTCAGCCTCAATGAAGTCGAGCGTCGTGCCCAGCACGCCGACATCGAAGCCAAACAGCTGACCATGGAAAACATCCGTCGCAAGGCCAAGGGCGAAGAACCGCTCAAAGAGCTGAAGAAAGAAGACGAGGACGCTATTGCGGCCGAGGATGACAAGACCAAACCGGAAGACGACGCCTACCTCAGCGAAACCGGGCGTATTCTGCTGGACTACCTGAAACTCAACACAGCAGTGGCCAAGCACTGAGTTTTCACAAGCAACTGATGGCAATTTAATGTTGACGCTCCCCGGAGCGTCATCAAACAGTCATCACTCTGTCGTGAAATAAAGGACCGGGCGTGCTCTTTTTACCAAGGGCACGCCCGGTCCTTTTTTTATCGCCAGAGATCGCCATGACCACAACCGAACAGCTGAGTGCCTTGAGCTCGATCCTGAGTCAAAGCGGTTTGCACAGCCTGTTCCAACCGATCATCAGCCTCTCTGAGCGGCGCATTCTCGGCTACGAAGCCCTCAGTCGCGGCCCCTCCAACAGCCCACTGCACTCCCCTGTCGCCCTGTTCGCCGTCGCCCGCCAGGCCGGACGCCTGAGCGAGCTGGAAATTGCCTGCCGTGAAAGCGCTTGCCGACGCTTCAATGAGCAACAACTGCCTGGCATGTTGTTCCTCAACGTATCCCCGGAGTCCCTGCTCGAAGCGGCCCATCAACCGGGGCGCACCCTGCAATTGCTGCAGGACTTCGGCATTGCGCCGAGTCAGGTGGTCATCGAGCTCACGGAACAGACGCCGACGGATGACTTCCAGCTGTTGCAAACCGCCCTGCATCACTATCGGGCGATGGGGTTTTCGATTGCACTGGATGATCTGGGGGCGGGCTATTCGAGTTTGCGCTTGTGGTCCGAACTGCGGCCCGATTACGTGAAAATCGACCGGCACTTCATTGACGGTATTCATCAGGACGCGCTCAAGCGCGAGTTCGTCGGCTCGATCCTGCAAATCGCCAAGGCCTCGCGGGCGCAAGTCATCGCCGAAGGTATCGAGCTCCACGAAGAACTCACGGTGCTGACCGAAATGGGCGTGGACCTGGTGCAGGGCTATCTGCTCTGCCGCCCCCAGGAACACCCGCCACGGGATGCCCGGGCATTGATGCCCCGACAGGACAGCAGCGCCGTTGTCCTGAGCGAAGACGGCAGCGACCTCAGCGCCCTGCTCAACGAGCTGCCCGCGGTGAACCGGGACACCCCGACCGCCACGGTGCTCGAAGCCTTTCGTCGCCAGGCCAACCTGAACTCGCTGGCAGTCCTGGATGAACAGGGTCAGCCCTGCGGCATCGTCCATCGTCATTCGCTCTCCGACGCCCTGCTCAAGCCCTTTGCCACCGACCTGTTCGCCCGCAAGCCCATCAGCCGCCTGATGAACGATGACTTCCTCGCCGTCGAACTGAGCCAGTCCCTGCAACAAGTCAGCCGCCTGATCACCAGCCGTGCCCGCCAGCGCATCGAAGAAGACTTCATCATCACCCTCAACGGCGGTTATCTGGGGTTGGGCCGGGTAATTGACGTGCTCAAGCTGATCACCGAACTGAAGATCCAGCAGGCCCGCTATGCCAACCCGCTGACCTTGCTTCCGGGCAACGTGCCGATCCAGCAATGCCTGACGCGGCTGCTGCAACAGCGACGGGAATCGGTGATCTGCTACGTGGACATTGATAGCTTCAAACCCTTCAACGACATCTATGGCTATGGTCGCGGCGACGAAGTCCTGCTGTGCCTGGCGCAATGCCTGAACGACCGCGTCGACCCGTCCCGCGACTTTGTCGGCCATATCGGCGGCGATGATTTCCTACTGGTGCTCAGCCCGGAAGACTGGCGCAAACGCTTGAACCAGTTGCTCGACGACTTCCAGAGCCAGTGCCGGCGCTTCTACCGCAGCGAACACCTGGAAGCTGGCTGTTTCATCGCACCGAATCGCCAGGGTCAGCGCCAGGAGTTTGCGCTGTTGTCGCTGTCGATCGGCGTGGTGCATTTGCATCCACAGGCCTGTGGACAACTCGATGCGAGCCAGTTGGCCGAGATGGCATCACAGGCCAAGCACCATGCGAAGAATGTGCAGGGCTATAGCGTGCATGTGATTGATAGCCTGGTGGTACGGGCTATCGAAGAATCACGGGTTGCCGGGCAACGTTGATGTCCATGACCGGCATCCCCCTCTCCCCGAGGTTTGGAAGAAGTGGTGGATCGCACTACAGTGTGCTCAGACCGATCTGGTAGAAAAGAACTGCGTCTGGCAGATCTTGCTATCCAGAATTCTAGCGGTCTGACACTTTCCGCCAGCGAGGGATTACGCATGCGCAGCACTGATGAGGATTTACACCGGAACACCCCACTGATCACGTCGATAGATAACCGCGGACTTGCGGTGCGCACCATCGACTATCACCGTCTCCCAGGCTCACCGACGGTTACCGAAGCACGAATTACCCGCCGCAGTTTTGATTCCCGAGGTCATCTGACCCAGAGTATTGACCCGAGGCTGTACGCCCTCAAGCAGTCGTATACCAGGGTGAAACCGAACTTCACCTACCTGACCAGCCTGACCGGTAGCGTGACAGGCACTGACAGCGTGGACTCCGGCAACGCAGTCACACTGAACGACAGCGCAGGCCGGCCGGCACTGGCCGTCAATGCCACGGGTGTCATGCGTACCTGGCAGTACGAAGAAAACACGCTATCTGGCCACTTGCTGGGTATCACCGAACAAGTTTCCGGCCAGGAACCTTGTATCACGGAACGCTTTGTCTGGGCCGGCAACAGTCCGGTAGAGCAAGACTTGAATCTGGCCGGGCAACGCGTTTGTCATTACGACACGGTCGGACTCAGCAAAACCGAGAGTATGACGTTAACCGGCCGGCCTCAGTCGGTTACACGGCAACTGTTGCCGGATGACGCAGGTGCCGATTGGCAGGGCAACGGGGAATCCGACTGGAATGGCCATCTGGCGCCAGAAGCCTACGTCACGAAGAGTACCGCAGATGCCACCGGCATGGTGCTGACCACCACAGACGCGATGGGGCATGTTCAGCGATTGGCCTATGACGTGACCGGCCTGTTACAAGGCAGTTGGCTGACACTGAAAGGAGGGGTGGAGCAGATTATCGTGAAATCCCTGACATACTCGGCGACAGGGCAGAAGCTACGGGAAGAACATGGCAATGGAGTGCTGACCACCTATACGTATGAACCGCAAACGCAACGCCTTACCGGTATCAGGACAGAGCGTCCCCTCGGCCACGCAGGCGGTGCAAAAGTTCTGCAAGACCTGCGCTACATGTATGACCCTGTTGGCAACGTGCTGCGCATCACCAATGATGCCGAAGCTACCCGGTTCTGGCGCAATCAAAAAATAGTCCCGGAAAACACCTGCACTTACGACAGCCTCTACCAACTGATCAGCGCCACCGGCCGGGAAACAGTCGCAATCACACAGCAGAAAAACAGCCAGCCTGGCCTCTCCGGCCCCCTTCCCACAGACCAGAGCAACTTCACCGCCTATACCCGTCACTACACTTATGATGATGGTGGCAACCTGACCCAGATCCGCCACTGCGCTCCGGCCTTAAATCATAATTACACCACCCGTATAACGGTCTCCAATAGTAGTAACCGCGCAGTGCTGGACAGTCTGACCACCGACCCTGCGCAAGTAGAAAAGTATTTCAGCATCGGCGGACATCAGCACCAGTTGCAACCAGGGCAGCAACTTGTCTGGACAGGGCGCGGCGAATTACTGCAAGTGACTCCAGTCACTCGTGATGGCGAACCCAGTGATAACGAACGATATCGCTACGGTGCGGACAGCCAGCGGGCAATAAAGATCAGCACGCAAAAAACCGCAGGCAGCCAGCAGATACAGCGCGTGGTGTACCTGCCAGGGCTTGATCTGCGCAGCACGATAAGCGGCAGCGCGAAAGAAGAAAGCGTGCATGTCATAACGCTGGGCGAGGCTGGACGAGCCCAGGTGCGGATGCTGCACTGGGAAAGTGGCAAACGGGATACCGCCAGCAACGACCAGCTCCGATACAGCTACACCAACCTGGTGGGTAGCAGCGGACTGGAGATCGACGGAGCCGGGAACATAATCAGCCTGGAAGAATACTACCCATATGGCGGCACCGCCGTATGGACATCACGAAGCCAGATTGAAGCCGATTACAAAACCCACCGCTACTCAGGCAAAGAGTGCGATGCCACAGGCTTGTATTACTATGGCTATCGCTATTATCAGCCTTGGGCGGGGCGCTGGTTAAGTTCGGATCCGATGGAAACGGTGGATGGATTGAACTTGTATCGGATGGTGAGAAACAACCCGCTGACTTTTGAAGATATAGATGGGCGGATGATCAGGCGTGAGCGTGATAATAGCCCTACCGAAAACCAATCTTTGGTAAACCATCCTTCACAAGAAAATGCGCTTGCACCGACACAACCCTCTCTCTCTCTCGTAGAATCTCTTACCACACAACTACTCACAAGCGAGCCTGAGAACAACCGTTTGTTTGAACCTCTTGAAAAATCAATGGAGCAGTTGCAACTAGCGGTCGGAGCCAATGGGGATAACGTCATTTCGGTTTCGGCAGACATAGGTGATCGCGATCCTATCGATGGAGGTGGTTATGGAGCAATTTATGAAAGCAAGGATGGCAGGCATGTTTACAAAAAATTCCATGGCGTGAGAGACGCCATTGAAATCCCCTCTTATGTAAAACCCGAAGAAAGAGGCTTTAACACCTATTACGGACCAGGCTCTGCAACAGCAATTATTGAGAACGGCAGCGCCTATCTTAAGATGATAAAACTAGACGGAATCCCACTGAACAGAATTAAAGAAAACACTTTGCCCGCACACGCTGCAGATGCACTACTAGATGCATTTCATGAAATGGAAAAAAAAGATCTCTACCATCAAGATATACAAGGCAAAAACTTTCTTTACTCCGAAAAATACAACAAAATCTACCCAGTAGACATGGAAGCGCATCCTTATGATATCGCTCAATACACAATCCGTGCATACAACAGCAACAAGACAAGGGTACTCAATGAATTCTCACGACTAATAAATAATCAGGACAGGTGAGTCTGGTGTAACTCAGACCCGATCTGACAGTTGCCGAAGGGCTCCCCACGGCTGTCAGGTCAACCTGTTTGCTTGTCGAAACCTGAGAAATCAGTGACCAAGATGATGAGCCTGCAATGCGTGCAACTTGATCGGAGCCAACGGATGCCCGGCCTTCGCCGCGATTTCCCAGAATCGCGCCGCTTCGACCGGGTCCGGTGCCTTGCTCGCCGTCCCGGCCAGACTGATCACGCCCACTTGATACGCCGCCTTGCCATCGCCCGCCAAGGCCGCCAGGCGCAATAAACGCACGCCCTCCTCACGAGCACCGAGGCCGACGCCGCGAAACGTCAGGATGTGCCCATAGAAGCTCTGAGCGCCGACATCGCCCAGGTTGGCCATGCGTGCGAACTGGCCTTCGAGCCAGCGCCAGCCGCGTGGCTGACGGACAAACCATGGCCAGTGAAACAATCGGCGCGCGAGCCAGTAACCGGCCCGCGCCTTGAGTTGTAAAAACATTCAGGCCTCGGCCGATTCCGGGTATTCGTACTCGAACACCCGCACCACTTCCGAAGCATGCCAGGACGCGGCGGCAACGCCGTCCGACGGCCCGGAAAAACGCCCGAGACGCTCGACACATTCAAAGAATCCGGTGCGCGGCAAGCGGCTGGCGCCCTGACTGATCACCAGTGAACTGCGCAATGGCTGCTCCGCCCTGGCGTCCAGGGCCGCCAGATGCTCAAGGGCCGCCGTCAGGGTTTGCATGGCCGGAGTCGGCAACTGCAAACGTTCCAGTAATGCCCGATACGTCAACAGATGGCGCTGGCGACGCGCCTGATCCAGTTCGCCCAGCAATCCGTCCCAATGTTGACGACTGATGCGTACGCTCACGATTCATCCCTCCACCCCGGCACCGTCAATTCCCAGGCCAGGCTGCGACGAATCGCGGCGTCGGGCAGACGCTCGCCACTTTCGATCATGGCCAGGTAAGACGGGCTGATGCCTACCGTGCGGGCCAGCGCCTCGATGGCGATGCCCTTCCCTTCGCGCAAACTGCGTAGTTGATCCAGACCCGGAAGAATCGCGTCTGGTGTTGCCGCCTGAAGCTTCGTGGCTTGAGGCGACGCTTGCTCCTTGACCCCCGCTGCTTTCAGTAACGCCTGATACTGAGCCCATGGCAGAACCGCATATTCGGGCTCGCCTTCGCGTGTAATTATCTGAATATCCATGACTACCCCGTAGGACAACAACACTTAGCGAGTCGGCACTTTTCCCTAGAAGTGTAATCCTAACAGCGGCCAAGGTCGCGGGGGGCATCAATCTGTGAACAGGTCAAAATCGACTCAGTGTTTTTTCGGGCCTTGAAGTTGCAGTTGCTCGGGGGTATCAGGCAAACGCTCGACCACCGCGAGCTTCTCCGGCACCTGCCGTTTGCGCCAGGCGCGGAAGGCATTGAGCTCGTCATCGAGCACTTTCATCAGCCATGCCAGTACGGCGATGTCATCCAGCATGCCGAACACTGGAATGAAATCCGGGATCGCATCCAACGGACTGAGGAAATACATCAGGCCCGCGACAACCGAAACCAGCGCCTTGGGGCTGATGGCTCGATACTCACCACGCCAGTAGGCCAGGCAGAGTGCCTGCAACAGCTTCAAGTCGTCCTTGAGCTTGCCCAGTCGATAGCCCTGGCTCGCGCCTTTGCTGGCAACCGCGAACAACAGCGTCGGCAATCGGCCACGTGCCAGCAGGCGTCCGGCCAGTGGCAGGAAACGAGCGAAATTCCAGGGTATTTTCATCATTCCTCCCATTGAAATGTTATCCACACAAATTGTGGATAACCTTGTGAACAGAGCTGCTTTTCACCGCTGTAAGGCCCGTTTTACAAGGCCTGCGTTCAGATCGGGCGTTTTTTACTCATCAAAAAAAACCTATAATTTCATTGACTTGGCGGTCTTGTACGACTACCGCCGACGCTACTATGCCTAAGACTCCGGCCTAGAGCGTCTGTTCGTTTTGTTTACCCGTACCGAACGCCAGATGCAACAACGCCCCGCATAAGCGAGGCGTTGTTATCGAAGCAGACGCTGGTTACTGGGCAGCGGCGTCTTCTTTTGCCGGATCCTTGATGGCCAGCAGTTCCAGGTCGAATACCAGCACCGAGTTGGCCGGAATCGCCGGGCTTGGGCTTTGAGCGCCGTAAGCCAGGTCAGCAGGGATGTACAGTTTGTACTTCTCGCCAACGTGCATCAGTTGCAGGCCTTCGACCCAACCCGGGATCACACCGCTGACCGGCAGATCGATCGGGCTGCCGCGCTCGACGGAGCTGTCGAATACGGTGCCGTTGGTCAGCTTGCCGGTGTAGTGAACGGTCACCACGTCAGTCGCCTTTGGCTGAGGGCCATCGGCTTTCTGCACGACTTCGTACTGCAAGCCCGAAGCGGTGGTGGTCACGCCGGCTTTCTTGGCGTTTTCTTCGAGGAATTTCTTGCCGGCAGCGGCCGACTCTTCGCTCATCTTGGCCATGCGCTCTTCGGCACGCTTTTGCAGTGCGGCGAACGCCTCGACCAATTCTTCGTCTTTGAGCTTCTGCTCTTTCTTGCCGACGGCGTCTTCGATGCCCTGGGCTACAGCTTTGGAATCCAGGTCATCCATGCCTTCCTGAGCCAGGCTCTTGCCCATGTTCAGGCCAATGCCGTAGGAAGCTTTTTGCGCCGGAGTTTTCAGCTCTACGCTGGTCTGCGAATCACAACCCGCAAGTACCAGGCCAACCAGGGCTACCGCCGCCGCCAACCGATGCTGTTTCATGCTATTTCCTTGTTCATGCGCCTAAAGGGCAATCGAGTAAAGCCGCGAGCTTATCAGGCCGCCACGACCAATGGCTACCGGCATGAGAGCCGGAAACAATTGATAAGTTCAGGTGTTTAAACGCATTTCACAATTCGGCTGATGAAGCTTCTTTCATCTTGTTCCGACGCAGGCTCATTCCTGAACCTACAATATCTGGCGTAATGGCCTCTTGCCGCACCTTGGGTGCTCGGGCATAACGGCATGCTAATTCAACAAGGATGTTCATCTTGCGCCTCTTCTTTCGCTTGCTGGTTCTCATCGCAGTACTGCTCGGGCTGGTCATGGCCGTGGTTCTTTATTACGTCGCCAACCCGAAATTGCCGGCCTGGTCGCCTGCACAACAGGTGCATTACCTGGAGCAATGGAGCGCCGCCGATCGCGAGACCTATTACTTCACACCCCAGGGCACTCAGGTCAAAGGCTTGCGCTACGACTGGTTCACCGCCCTCGAACTGCCTTTCTCGCAGCAACGTTTCGCTGCCCCCGAATACCTCGCCCGCTTCGGTTTTCTGGTAGACCCCGGCCAGAAGCCGACACCGAACAACCCCGGCAACCTCCCCGCCGGCTTTACCCGGCACCAGAATACGGGGAGCCCGGATGTGTTTCTGGATATCACCTGCGCGGCTTGCCACACCGGTGAACTGCGTTTCAAGGGGCAAGCCGTGCGTATCGACGGTGGCTCGGCGCAGCATGTCCTGCCGTCCAGTGTTCCTACACTCAAAGGAGGCAGTTTCGGACAAGCTCTGGTGGCCAGTCTCGCCTCCACTTACTACAACCCGTGGAAATTCGAGCGCTTCGCACGCAACGTGCTCGGTCAGGACTACGAGACGCGCCACCCACAGTTGCGCAAAAATTTCAAATCTTCACTGGATACGTTCCTCAAGGTGGCCTGGAACGACACCCATCGCGGGCTCTATCCGACCGAGGAAGGCCCGGGACGCACAGACGCCTTCGGGCGCATCGCCAACGCCAGCTTCGGTGATGCGATTTCCCCCGACAACTACCGCGTGGCCAATGCCCCGGTGGATTATCCGCAGTTGTGGGACATGTGGACGTTCGAATGGGTGCAGTGGAACGGCTCGGCGAAACAACCGATGGCCCGCAACATCGGCGAAGCGCTGGGCGTCGGCGCCACGCTGAATTTCTTCGACAAGAACGGCCAACCGCTGACGGGCGACGCCCGCTATCCCTCCAGTGTCCGCGTGCGCGACCTGCACCTGATCGAAGAAACCTTGCAACGGCTCTCACCTCCGACCTGGCCGGAAGATCTGTTGGGCGCGGTCGACAAACCCCTGGCAGCCAAGGGCCGCGCCCTGTTCGCCGAAAACTGCGCAGGTTGTCATGTACCGCGCACCAGCCAGGGCGAGGGGCGATACGTCCAGCACCTGAAAATGCTTCCAGTGGATTACATCGGCACAGACCCCGGCGCGGCCAACAACATCGCCGACCATCGATTCGACCTCACTGCGTTGCAATGGAACCAGGCGGAACTGGAAAAGCTCGATGTCGAGCCAAAACCCGACGAACCGCTGGACCTGAGCAAGATGTCTGTGGCCAAGGGGCTGGCCTATGTCACGGCATTTGTCCGGGACCGCGCGTATCAAGACGCCAATGTCACCCCTGCCGAGCGTCCTGCAATGGACGGTTTCGGCCTGCCAATCGGCGTGCGCGAATTGCGTTCGTACAAGGCCAGGCCATTGGCGGGTGTATGGGCGACAGCGCCGTTCCTGCACAACGGCTCGGTACCGAGCCTTTATCAATTACTGTCGCCTCAGGATGAGCGTGCGACCACGTTCTATAAAGGCACTTTCGAATACGACCCGGGACACCTGGGTTACCGCACCGAAGCCTTTGCCAACGGTTTCCTGTTCGACACGCGAATCACCGGCAACCACAACAGCGGCCATGAATTCCGTGCCGGCAAACTCGGCAATGGCGTGATCGGCCGCGGGTTGCAGCCGCAAGAGCGTTGGGCATTGCTGGAATACCTGAAAGTGCTGGGCGGACCGCTGGAAGCGCAATTGCCATGACCACAGCCCCAGTCAAAAGGACGTTCCCATGCTGATAACTCTCTGGCTGCGCCTGGGCGCCTTCCTTGCCAGGCTGTTGCTGTGGTTGCTGGGTCTCGGCGTGCTGGGTTGGGCCCTGGCCAGCGCCTGGTTTGCCTTGCAGCATCGCGGGCCGGTCTCGGCGCAGGAGATGATTGCGGACGACGAAGCCGCGATGACCCAGGACATCATCCAGACCGCCGTACGCATCGTCGATCAGCACCGCGAAAGCACCCGCTACCTGCGCGACGCCCATGCCAAGGCCCACGGCTGTGTGAAGGCCGAAGTTCAGGTGCTGCCGGAACTGCCAGGCGAACTGCGCCAGGGCGTGTTCAGCGAGCCGGGTAAAACCTGGCAAGCGACGATGCGCCTGTCCAACGGCAATGCCTACCCGCAGTTCGACAGCATCCGCGACGCCCGGGGCATGGCGATCAAACTGTTCGATGTGCCGGGCAAGCAACTGATGAGCGACCGGCAGGGGCGAAGCGAACAGGACTTTGTGATGTTCAGCCACCCGAACTTCTTTGTCAGTAATGTCGCCGAATACCGTCAGAACGTCGCCGCCCAGGCCGACGGTAAAAAAATGATGGCCTTCTTCCCTGGCCGGGATCCACGCACCTGGCAGGTTCGCCACCTGTTCATTGCCCTGGCGACACTGGCCCCTGCCCCGTCGAGCCCGACCCAGACTACGTACTTTTCGGTTTCACCCTACAAATTCGGTGAAGCCAATGCGAAGTTCCGGGTGATGCCCGATCCGGACAGTTGCCCGGCCTACAACCTGCCGGAGCAAAATCGCAAGTTGCCGAACTTTCTGCGCAATGCGCTAAACCAACAGCTGTCGACCGACCGGGTGCCGGCGTGTTTCGCCTTGCAAATCCAGCGACAGGACGCCAACAAGTACATGCCGATTGAAGACACCAGTATTGAGTGGAGCGAGGGCGATGCGCCCTTCGAGACGGTGGCGCGGATCAAGGTTCCGGCGCAGGACTTCGATACACCGGCGCTGAACCTGCAATGCGACAACCAGTCGTTCAATCCCTGGTTCGGCGTCGAGGCGCACCGTCCGATTGGCGGGATCAATCGCCTGCGCAAGGCCGTGTATGAAGCCGTCAGCGACTACCGACACAGGCGCAATGCCGGACTGTAGGAGCGAGATTGCTCGCGAAGAAGCCATGGGCGCCGCTGGGTATCTGAATTTACGCGTTATCGTTCACGACCTTCGCGAGCTGGCTCGCTCCTACAGAGAGCGAGGAAAGCCAAATCCCGAACAGCAAAAAGCCCGCACAAGGCGGGCTTTCTGTGGTGACCTGGCGTTCAGTGTTCCAGGTTACCGAATATGGCGCAGCGGACGGGACTCGAACCCGCGACCCCCGGCGTGACAGGCCGGTATTCTAACCGACTGAACTACCGCTGCGCGTAGCGTTGAAAGTAAGTGGTGGGTGATGACGGGATCGAACCGCCGACATTCTGCTTGTAAGGCAGACGCTCTCCCAGCTGAGCTAATCACCCTTTACCTTCGTTGCGGGGCACATTATGCCACAGGTTTTTATAAAGTGTTGATTTATTTGAAGTTTTTTCAAAAAAATCTAAAAACCGGTGAAACGATGCAACCCACAGGAACAACAGTGAAACTTGAGGCAGAAAAAAACCCGCCTAAGCGGGCTTTTCCGTGGTGACCTGGCGTTCAGTGTTCCAGGTTACCGAATATGGCGCAGCGGACGGGACTCGAACCCGCGACCCCCGGCGTGACAGGCCGGTATTCTAACCGACTGAACTACCGCTGCGCGTAACACTTGAAACGAATGGTGGGTGATGACGGGATCGAACCGCCGACATTCTGCTTGTAAGGCAGACGCTCTCCCAGCTGAGCTAATCACCCTTCGCTTCGGTGTGGCGCGCATTCTACGGAGCGACCCAACCTCTGGCAAGCACTTTTTAAAATAATTTTCTCAGCCCTTCCAAAGGCTTAGAGAAAGGTTGGCCTATGGCACGGCGAAGACAATAATGCCCCCCTTTGTATAAAGGAGAGACTCACCCCATGTGGTTCAAAAACCTGCTTATCTATCGCCTGACCCAAGATCTGCCTGTTGATGCCGAGGCGTTGGAAACTGCACTGGCCACCAAACTGGCGCGCCCATGTGCAAGCCAGGAGTTGACCACCTACGGTTTCGTCGCGCCGTTCGGCAAAGGCGAAGATGCGCCACTGGTACACGTCAGCGGTGACTTCCTGCTGGTGTCCGCGCGCAAGGAAGAACGTATTTTGCCGGGCAGCGTCGTGCGTGACGCGGTCAAGGAAAAGGTCGAAGAGATCGAAGCCGAGCAAATGCGCAAGGTCTATAAGAAGGAGCGCGATCAGATCAAGGATGAAATCATCCAGGCCTTCCTGCCTCGCGCCTTTATCCGCCGCTCGTCGACCTTCGCCGCCATCGCGCCGAAACAGGGCCTGATCCTGGTCAACTCGGCCAGCCCGAAACGCGCCGAAGACTTGCTATCCACCCTGCGCGAAGTGATCGGCACCCTGCCGGTGCGCCCACTGACCGTGAAGATGTCCCCGACCGCGACCATGACCGAGTGGGTCACCACCCAGAAAGCCGCGGACGATTTCTTTGTGCTGGACGAGTGCGAACTGCGCGACACCCACGAAGACGGCGGCATCGTGCGCTGCAAGCGCCAGGACCTGACCAGCGAAGAAATCCAGCTGCACCTGAGCACCGGCAAAGTGGTCACCCAACTGTCCCTGGCTTGGCAGGACAAACTGTCGTTCGTCCTCGACGACAAAATGGTGGTCAAGCGCCTGAAGTTCGAAGACCTGCTGCAAGACCAGGCGGAACAGGACGGCGGCGACGAAGCCCTGGGCCAACTGGACGCCAGCTTCACCCTGATGATGCTGACCTTCGGCGACTTCCTGCCGGCACTGGTTGAAGCGCTGGGTGGCGAAGAGACTCCGCAGGGGATCTAAAAGCTTGTGATCTCAAACTGTGGGAGCGGGCTTGCTCGCGAAGGCGGAGTGTCAGTCGACATAGATACTGACTGATACTCCGCCTTCGCGAGCAAGCCCGCTCCCACATTTGGTTTTGTGGTGCTACTTAATAAAAGGGATCAGGCCATGCGCGCACTGGCTGCATTGAGTCGTTTTGTCGGCAACACCTTCGCTTACTGGGTACTGATTTTCGCTGTCGTGGCGTTTCTGCAGCCGGCATGGTTCCTCGGCCTCAAAGGCGCCATCGTGCCCTTGCTCGGGCTGGTGATGTTCGGCATGGGCCTGACCCTCAAACTCGAAGACTTCGCCGAAGTCGCTCGCCATCCATGGCGCGTGGCCCTGGGCGTGGTTGCACATTTCGTGATCATGCCCGGCGTGGCGTGGTTGCTCTGCCAGGTGTTCCACTTGCCGCCGGAAATCGCCGTCGGCGTGATTCTGGTCGGCTGCTGCCCAAGCGGCACCTCGTCGAACGTGATGACCTGGCTGGCCCGTGGCGACCTGGCGCTGTCGGTGGCCATCGCCGCCGTCACCACCCTCCTCGCCCCGCTGCTGACGCCAGCGCTGATCTGGCTGCTGGCCTCGGCCTGGTTGCCGGTATCGTTCATGGAGTTGTTCTGGTCGATCCTGCAAGTGGTGCTGTTGCCGATCGTGCTGGGCGTGGTTGCCCAACGGGTGCTCGGCGACAAGGTTCGCCACGCCGTGGACGTATTGCCGCTGGTGTCGGTGGTCAGCATCGTGATCATCGTCACCGCAGTGGTGGCCGCCAGCCAGGCGAAGATTGCCGAGTCCGGCCTGTTGATCATGGCCGTGGTCATGCTGCACAACAGCTTTGGCTACCTGCTGGGATACTTCACCGGGCGCCTGTTCAAGCTGCCTCTGGCCCAGCGCAAGTCCCTGGCCCTGGAAGTCGGCATGCAGAACTCCGGGTTGGGCGCCGCGTTGGCGAGTGCACACTTCTCGCCGCTGGCGGCAGTGCCAAGTGCATTGTTCAGCGTCTGGCACAACATTTCCGGGGCATTGCTCTCCACGTATTTCCGCCGCATGAGCGAGAAACAGGATCGGGAAATGGCGGCGCAACAGGTCAGTGACTGACTCGCGATCTTGATCCTCGATCTTGATCTGAAAACTTGATCCCCGGGTTAATGCTGGGCACTATATTGCCCAACGCGAGGACGACCTCGCGGCTCGATCGAGTCATTAATCAGGGGACGACCCCGTCAGACGATGGAGGTCTTCATGTCCTGGATCATTCTGTTTTTCGCCGGCCTGTTCGAAGTCGGCTGGGCCGTCGGCCTCAAGTACACCGACGGCTTCACCCGCCCGCTCCCCACTGTATTGACCGTTGCGGCCATGGCTATCAGCCTTGGCTTGCTCGGCCTTGCAATGAAGGAATTGCCGCTGGGTACAGCCTATGCAATCTGGACCGGTGTCGGCGCCGTTGGCACGGTGATCGCCGGGATCATTCTGTTTGGCGAATCCATGGCGCTGGTGCGGTTGGCGAGTGTGGCGTTGATCATTTCCGGGTTGGTTGGCCTGAAGGTCAGCGCTTAAGCCACCACCGCTTTCGCGAGCAAGCCCGCTCCCACAGTGTTTTGTGTTGGGTACATTTCTTGTGTACACCCAAGATTCCTGTGGGAACGGGCTTGCTCGCGAAGAGGCCAGCACAGCCACCGGCTATCTGACAGCCCCACGTAACTCTCCCACCAACACCTGCAACTTCGCCGGCTCCGCCACTTCAACCGCCACCGCCGGCCCTGCCACCAATGTCACCCGCGACCACAGGCGGTGAAACAGTCCCTTGCCCGGATCGCGGCTGAAGAAACTCCCCCACAACCCCTGCAAGGCCAGCGGAATCACCGGCACCGGCGTCTCTTCGAGAATCCGCGTCAACCCACCCTTGAACTCATTGATCTCGCCATCGGCGGTCAATTTACCCTCGGGGAAGATGCACACCAATTCACCGTCCTTCAGATACCGGGCAATGCGCGTGAAGGCCTTTTCGTAGATCTGGATGTCTTCCTGACGCCCCGCAATCGGAATCGTCCCCGCAGTACGGAAGATGAAGTTCAGCACCGGCAGGTTGTAGATCTTGTAATACATCACGAAGCGAATCGGCCGGCGCACCGCGCCGCCAATCAGCAAGGCGTCGACGAACGACACGTGGTTGCACACCAGCAACGCCGCGCCTTCATCGGGGATCAGATCCAGATTGCGATGCTCGACGCGGTACATGGAATGGCTGAGCAGCCAGATCATGAAACGCATGGTGAACTCGGGGACGATCCTGAAGATGTAGGCGTTGACGCCGATGTTCAGCAACGACACCACCAGGAACAGCTGCGGGATCGACAGCTCGGCCACACTCAGCAAGACGATCGAGACAATCGCTGACACCACCATGAACAACGCATTGAGGATGTTATTGGCGGCAATCACCCGCGCCCGTTCGTTCTCCGCGGTACGTGACTGGATCAGCGCGTACAGCGGCACGATGTAGAAACCGCCGAAGACGCCCAGGCCGAGGATGTCGAGCAGCACCAGCCAGGCGTGGCCGAAACCGAGGATCTCGATCCAGCCATGGCCGGTGGCGCTGTCCGGTATTGAGCCGGAATGCCACCACAGCAGCAGACCGAAAACGGTCAGGCCGAACGATCCGAACGGCACCAGGCCAATCTCGACTTTGCGCCCCGAGAGCTTCTCGCACAGCAGCGAACCCAATGCGATACCGACCGAGAACACCGTCAGAATCAGCGTCACCACGGTTTCGTCGCCGTGCATCCACTCCTTGGCGTAGGCCGGGATCTGCGTCAGGTAAATCGCCCCGACAAACCAGAACCACGAGTTGCCGACAATCGAGCGTGACACCGCCGGCGTTTGCCCCAGGCCCAGTTTCAACGTGGCCCAGGACTGGCTGAAAATGTTCCAGTTCAGGCGCATTTGCGGCGTGGCGGCCGCCGCCCGGGGAATGCTGCGACTGGCCAGGTAACCGAACACGGCAGTGCCGATGATCGCCATGGACACCACCGGCGCGTAATGCGCCGAAGACATCATGACCCCGGCGCCAATAGTGCCGGCAAGGATCGCCAGGAAGGTGCCCATTTCCACCAGGCCGTTGCCGCCGACCAGCTCATCTTCATGCAGGGCTTGCGGCAGGATCGAGTACTTCACCGGCCCGAACAGCGCCGAGTGGGTGCCCATGGCGAACAGCGCCACCAGCATCAACGACAGGTGATCGAACATGAAGCCGACGGCGCCGACCGCCATGATGGCGATTTCCCCAAGCTTGATCAGGCGGATCAACGCGTCCTTGGCGAACTTTTCCCCGAATTGCCCGGCCAGGGCCGAGAACAGGAAAAACGGCAGGATAAACAGCAGCGCACACAGGTTGACCCAGATCGAGCGGTCACCTTCGATGGTCAGCTTGTACAAAATGGCCAGGATCAACGACTGTTTGAACACGTTGTCGTTGAACGCCCCGAGGGACTGGGTGATGAAGAACGGCAGGAAGCGCCGGGTGCGCAGCAAGGTGAACTGTGAGGGGTGACTCATCTTCCATGTGTCCCTGATGTTAGGTAGCGAGTGGCCTGGATTCTTATTGGATTATCAAAAGTCGATCCAGGCCACACCTTACCTAATTCTTTGCCGGTTATTTCTTCAATCCGGCAATGCACGGCGAGACAAACAGCTCACCGCGCCAGGCGCCCAGCACCGTGCGCTTGCCGACGATCAGCCACATCACCGCCAGCAATGCCACCAGCACGCAGCCAAACACACTGAAGAACATCAGGTTCAAGGTACTGGCCAGCTTCAACGTCGCCAGAGAATAGACGCCCAGCGGGAAAGTGAAGCCCCACCAGCCGAGATTGAAGGGAATGCCGGCACGCAGGTAGCGCACAGTGATCAGCAACGCCATCAGCATCCACCACAGGCCGAAGCCCCACAGGGTGATGTCGGCCACCAGACCCAATCCAGCGGCAATCTCACCGACTCCCGGCATACCGTTGGCCGCGAAAATCAGCGGTGCATCGCCGCCCAGTACCAGCATGCCCAGCGCACCAGTGCCGATCGGGCCAAGGGCCAGCCAGCTCGAGGCGGCCATGTTTTCGTGGGGCAGTTTATGCAGGGCCATGCGCAGCAACAGAATGGTCAGGATGCTGAAGGCCACCGGCAGGGAAAAGGCCCAGAGCACGTAACTGGTCACCAGCACCACCAGTTGCGAATGAGCGTCGGCCAAATGCGGCGCCAACAAGCCCCCGCTGGCGGCCGCCACTTCTGCCGCGACCACCGGCAACAGCCAGACCGCTGTCATCTGGTCGATGCTGTGTTCCTGACGAGTGAACATCATGTAGGGAATCAACACGCCGCAGGCCAGCGACATGGCCACATCCAGCCACCACAGCACCTCGGCGACATGAATCACGCCTTCGCCCCAGCGCGGCAGGCCGAATACCAGGAAGCCATTGATGATGGTCGCCAGGCCCATGGGGATGGTGCCGAAAAACATCGAGACCGTGGAATGACCGAATATCCGCCGCGCCTCGTCGAAAAACAGCACCCAACGCGCCGTGTATACCGCGGTAAACAGCAGGAACAGAGCGATATTGAACAGCCAGAGGGCTTCGGCAAAGGCGTGCAAGGCAGGTATGGCGACCGGCAATTGCGCCAGTGCCAACGCCAGCACGCCGGTGCCCATGGTGGCCGCGAACCAGTTGGGGGTGAACTGGCGGATCACCTCACGGGGATGCTGCAAATGACTGAAAGGTTTGATTCCGGGCTTGATGCTATTGGCGCATGTCATGGCGAACTCCTGTCCTCTCGTGAGGTAGAGCCCATGTTAGATCCGAATAGAATATCTATATAACGGGTAATATCTCTATATCTTATCGATATCACTCATATAGCGTCAGACACTCCCTTCCGATTCGATCACCAATATCCGGGCCGGTCCTAGCGGATGCGCCACATGCTCAGTGCCGACCGAGGCATGAAAAATGTCACCCACCTCCAGCAAGGCTTCCCGCTCCACCCCCTCTTCGCGATAACGCATCTGCACCTGGCCATCGAGCACCACGAACACTTCCTCGCCATCGTTGACGTGCCACTTGTAGGGCTGATCGGTCCAGTGCAGCCGCGTGGTGATGCCGTTCATGCTGGCGATGTCCAGCGCGGCCCAGGCACGCTCGCCAGTGAACGATTTGCTGCGGATGATCTTCATGGTCCGATCCTTCGAGTGAACAGAGTGGGTGCCAAGGCTAACTCAATTTTACCGGTTGGCCTCGCAGACCCTGGCCGAACGTGATCGCAGTAGACTCCCATTGCGCTGAGAGCCAGCGCAATCAGAGCTGCGCCATGAGGTTGCATTGAATCAGTGAAGCCCCCATCGCGAGCAAGCTCGCTCCCACAGGGATTGTGGACGGCAGGTAAATTGTGGGAGCGAGCTTGGTCCGGGCGGCGTTCCGACGATGGGGCCAGTCCAGACACTGCAAATTCCCCTGCGACACCCCACCACGCCACGACCTTGGTCGACACTGACTAACGCTGGCGGTCGTGCGAGACTGTCAGTCCGGGCGGGAGGCCCGGATGTCTTTTGTCTGGAGTCCCCATGTCGCTGTCCACCGGGCTGATTGCCGTCGTCGCCCTGGCCTATATGGCCATCCTGTTCGCCATCGCCTTCTATGGCGACCGTCGCAGCGCGCCCTTGCCGCCGCGTGTGCGCGCCTGGGTGTACAGCCTGTCGCTGGCAGTCTATTGCACCAGCTGGACGTTCTTTGGTGCCGTGGGCCAGGCCGCCGAACAGCTCTGGTCGTTCCTGCCGATCTACCTCGGGCCGATCCTGTTGCTGGTCGGCGCGCCGTGGGTCCTGCAAAAAATGGTGATGATCAGCAAACAGGAAAACATCACCTCGATCGCCGACTTCATCGCCGCGCGCTATGGCAAATCCCAGTCGCTGGCGGTGGTGGTGGCGCTGATTTGCCTGGTCGGTGTATTGCCCTACATCGCGCTGCAGCTCAAAGGCATTGTGCTCGGCGTGAACCTGCTGATCGGCGCCGGTGCCGACGCCATGGGTACCCGTGCCCAGGACACCGCACTGATTGTGTCGCTGGTACTGGCGCTGTTCACCATCGTCTTCGGTACCCGCAACCTCGACGCCACCGAGCACCACCGTGGCATGGTGCTGGCCATCGCCTTCGAATCATTGGTGAAGCTGTTCGCGTTTCTCGCCGTCGGCGCCTTCGTGACCTACGGCCTGTACGACGGTTTCGACGACCTGTTCGACCAGGCCATGCTGGCACCGCGCCTCGAACAGTACTGGAAGGAAACCATCAACTGGCCGTCGATGGTGGTGCAGACCGGTGTGGCGATGATGGCGATCATTTGCCTGCCACGGCAGTTCCACGTGACCGTTGTCGAGAATATCGACCCCCAGGATCTGCGCCTGGCCAAGTGGGTATTCCCGGCCTACCTCGCCCTCGCCGCATTGTTTGTCGTACCGATCGCCCTGGCCGGCCAGATGATGCTGCCCAGCTCGGTGTTGCCGGACTCGTTCGTCATCAGCCTGCCCCTGGCCCAGTCGCATCCGGCGTTGGCCCTGTTGGCGTTTATCGGTGGCGCATCGGCGGCCACCGGCATGGTGATCGTGGCCAGCGTGGCGCTGTCGACCATGGTGTCCAACGACATGCTGCTGCCCTGGCTGCTGCGTCGCAACAATGCCGAGCGCCCGTTCGAAGTGTTCCGCCAGTGGATGCTGTCGGTGCGCCGCGTCAGTATCGTAGTCATTCTGCTGCTGGCCTACGTCAGTTATCGCCTGCTGGGCTCGACCGCCAGCCTGGCGACCATTGGCCAGATCGCCTTCGCCGCCGTGACCCAGCTGGCCCCCGCCATGCTCGGTGCGCTGTACTGGAAACAGGCCAACCGCCGCGGTGTTTTCGCTGGCCTCGCCGCGGGCACGTTCCTGTGGTTCTACACCTTGATCCTGCCGATTGCCGCCCTCAGCCTCGGCCTATCCTTGAGCACATTCCCGGGACTGGCCTGGCTGCACAGCAATCCACTGAACCTGCCGATCACCCCGCTGACCCAGGGCGTGGTGCTGTCGCTGGCAGGCAACTTCACGCTGTTCGCCTGGGTCTCGGTGCTGTCCCGCACCCGGGTTTCCGAGCACTGGCAGGCGGGCCGCTTCATCGGCCAGGAAATCAGTGCCCGCCCCAGCGCACGCTCGATGCTTTCAGTGCAGATCAACGACCTGCTGCAACTGGCGGCGCGCTTCGTCGGCGAAGAACGCGCCCGTCAAAGCTTCATCCGCTTTGCCTATCGCCAGGGCAAAGGCTTCAACCCGAACCAGAACGCCGACAGTGAATGGATCGCCCATACCGAACGCTTGCTGGCCGGTGTGCTCGGTGCCTCTTCGACCCGCGCGGTGGTAAAAGCCGCCATTGAAGGGCGGGAGATGCAACTGGAAGACGTCGTGCGCATCGCCGACGAAGCCTCGGAAGTGCTGCAGTTCAACCGTGCCTTGCTGCAAGGCGCCATCGAGAACATCACCCAGGGCATCAGCGTGGTCGACCAGTCACTGAAGCTGGTGGCCTGGAACCGTCGATACCTGGAGCTGTTCAACTACCCGGACGGCTTGATCAGCGTCGGCCGACCCATCGCCGACATCATTCGCCACAATGCCGAGCGCGGCCTGTGCGGGCCCGGCGAAGCCGAAGTGCACGTCGCACGTCGCCTGCACTGGATGCGTCAGGGCCGCGCGCACACCTCCGAGCGCCTGTTCCCCAACGGCCGGGTGATCGAGCTGATCGGCAACCCGATGCCGGGCGGTGGCTTCGTCATGAGTTTCACCGACATCACCGCGTTCCGCGAAGCCGAGCAGGCGCTGACCGAAGCCAACGAAGGCCTGGAGCAACGAGTTACCGAACGGACCCACGAACTGTCGCAGCTCAACCTTGCGCTGACCGAAGCCAAGGGCACCGCCGAGGCGGCCAACCAGTCCAAGACCCGTTTCCTCGCGGCTGTCAGCCATGACTTGATGCAACCGTTGAATGCGGCGCGACTGTTCTCCGCCGCCCTCTCCCATCAGGACGATGGGTTGTCCGGCGAAGCGCAGAAACTGGTCGGGCACCTGGACAGCTCGCTGCGCTCGGCCGAGGACTTGATCAGCGACCTGCTGGACATTTCCCGCCTGGAGAACGGCAAGATCAACCCGAATCGCCAGCCATTCGCGATCAACGAACTGTTCGACACCCTCGGTACCGAGTTCAAGGTGCTGGCGCGAGAACAAAAACTGGAGTTCCGCGTTCGCGGCAGCGCGCTGCGGGTCGACAGCGACATCAAATTGCTGCGACGGATTTTGCAGAACTTCCTGACCAACGCTTTCCGCTATGGCAAAGGGCCGGTGCTACTGGGAGTTCGCCGGCACAAGGAAGCATTGAGCCTGGAAGTCTGGGACCGTGGGCCGGGTATTCCGGAAGATAAACGACAAGTGATTTTCGAAGAGTTCAAGCGCCTCGACAGCCACCAGACACGGGCCGAAAAAGGCCTCGGCCTGGGGCTGGCGATTGTCGACGGGCTATGTCGCGTGCTCGGTCATACCTTGCGTGTACGCTCCTGGCCGGGACGCGGTAGCGTGTTCAGCGTCAGCGTACCGCTGGCCCGGGCGCAAACCGCAGCGCCGATCAAGGTCGCCGAGCTCAATGGCAAATTGGTCAATGGTGCGCAGGTGCTGTGTATCGACAACGAGGACAGCATCCTGATCGGCATGAACAGCCTGCTCAGCCGCTGGGGTTGCCAGGTCTGGACCGCGCGCAATCGCGAGGAATGTGCCGCGTTGCTTGGCGAAGGCATGCGCCCGCAATTGGCGCTGGTGGATTACCACCTCGATCATGGCGAGACCGGAACCGATTTGATGGCCTGGTTGCGCACGCAGATGGGCGAGCCGGTTCCGGGGGTGGTGATCAGCGCCGATGGCCGGCCGGAGACGGTCGATCTGGTGCATGCCGCGGGGCTGGATTACCTGGCCAAACCGGTGAAACCGGCGGCGTTGCGGGCGTTGTTGAGCCGGTACATACCGTTGTAGTGAGGATCAACACAGCCCCCTCGCCACAGTGTCCACGCTCGCCCGGGGCTACTCCGGCAATTCGACCAGCCCATCAACATCGGTCATCGCCCGCTCCAACAAATCCGCCGGCAGGCTCTTGCTCGCCCGCGCGCCCAGCAGCTTGAGCTGTTCACTGCGACTGACCAGGTTGCCACGCCCCTCTGTCAGCTTGTTGCGTGCCGAACTGTAGGCCTTGTCCAGTTGCTGCAGGCGATTGCCGACCTCATCCAGATCCTGAATGAACAGCACGAACTTGTCGTACAGCCACCCGGCCCGCTCGGCGATTTCCCGGGCATTCTGACTCTGGCGCTCCTGCTTCCACAGGCTGTCGATAACACGCAGGGTCGCCAGCAAGGTGGTCGGGCTGACGATCACGATGTTGCGATCGAATGCCTCCTGGAACAGCGTCGGCTCAGCCTGCAGCGCGGCCGAAAAAGCCGCCTCGATCGGCACGAAGAGCAACACGAAATCCAGGCTGTGCAGGCCATCGAGGCGTTTGTAATCCTTGCCGGCCAGGCCTTTGACGTGATTACGCAACGACAGCACGTGCTGCTTGATCGCGATCTGGCCGATGGCCTCGTCCTCAGCCGCCACGTATTGCTGATAGGCCGTCAGGCTGACCTTGGAGTCGACCACCACCTGCTTGTCGCCCGGCAGATAAATGATCACGTCCGGCTGGAAACGCTCGCCGTCCGGCCCCTTGAGATTGACCTGAGTCTGGTACTCGCGGCCCTTCTCCAGCCCCGCATGCTCGAGCACGCGTTCAAGAATCAGTTCGCCCCAATTGCCCTGGGTCTTCTGCCCTTTCAAGGCGCGGGTCAGGTTGGTGGCTTCATCGCTCAAGCGCAAATTCAGCTGTTGCAGACGCTCCAGCTCCTTGGCCAGGGAGAAACGCTCACGGGCCTCGTTCTGATAGCTTTCCTCGACACGTTTTTCGAAGGACTGGATGCGTTCCTTCAGTGGATCGAGCAACTGCCCCAGGCGCTGCTGGCTGGTTTCGGCAAAACGCTGCTCGCGCTCATCGAAAATTTTCCCCGCCAGCTCGGCAAACTGCGCGCGCAACTCGTCCCGCGAACCTTGCAGGTCGTTGAGGCGTTGCTGATGACTGTCCTGTTGCTCGCGCAATTCGGCGTTGAGCGACGCGGCCTGGGCATCCAGACGGCGCAATTCGGCTTCTTTGCCGGCGCGTTCGATATTCCACGCATGGGCGGCGTCCCGGGCGTCGTCGCGCTCGATCTGCAGCAGTTCGACTTCACGACGCAGCGCAGCCAGATCAGCCTGTTTGGCGGCGTTGGCCTGGGTCAGGTCAGCCGTTTCATCGCGGCTGGATTCCAGCTGAGCATTCAATCCGTCCTGCGCCAGTTGCGCCATGGCCAGGCGTTCTTGCAGCAGCGCGACATCGGCTTGCGTGGTGCTGGCCCGACGCTGAAGTTGCCAGGCCAATACCAGCAACGGCAACCCAGCCCCTGCCAGACCCAGCAATACGCTGGTCAAGTCCATTGCCATAGCCACTCCTGCCATTCGGATAAAGCCTGAAGGTTAACCAAGGCGTCCGGTCTTGGACAGCTCAGTCTTCGATCAGCCCCAGTTCCAGTTGAGCACGGTGATCGCCTGCCCGAGCGGCCTGACGCAACAGGTCCTGACCGATCCGGCGGTCCCGGGCATTCCCGCATTCGCGGCACATCAACTGGCCAAGGCGACTTTGCGCAGCCACCACGCCTTCACGGGCCGGTTGCTTGAGCAGACGTCCGGCGATGTGTTTGACGTTACGGTTTTCGCCCAGATGCGGACTGTCCAACAGCCACTCCGCCACGCGCATGGAAAAGCGCTTGGTAGGGGCAACAGGGGGTGTTATGGAGGAAGAGGAAACGGAGGCTGAGCGAAACTTCATAAAGCACTGTGGGGCAGATCAGAAGGCGCGCAACTTTACTCTCTTTTTCTTACAGGTAAAGCTGAAAATATCCCGGCACGCCCGTCCTAGAGCAAGCGCTCGGGACAATCCACAGAAGCTGTGGATAACTCAGTGGACAACCGCTCTTCAACCCTCTCAAAGCCCTGTGGAATGGGGCTCGCAGTCAAACTGACGATTTTTTCACCAGTAAAAAAAAGCGATGTTTTTCATTGACTTAAATTTTGGTTGCAGGCAGCCATTACGCTTGAACATGAGATGACAGCGGGGTGACAGACCGCGCAACTAATGTGCACAAGTGCCTTTGCGACGGTTATATCAACGCACTTTTTCGGCGCATTTTTTTGTCGTGCCTGGGGATAAGCCCTGGCAAACCCACTGTTCAGGCGGCTGCGTTGCTACAAACTTCGATGACCGGTGGTCGGATTCTGTTCGAATACAGGGCGTATCAATCGCAGGCCGCGCAGCTTTATGCGCACCTCTACATGGTAAAACAGCCCGATCAGGCACCTGCCGGGAAATTCTTTTCGCTAACACACTTCCCTTGGCCAGTTCAATCCGTTAGTATCCGCGGCGTTAGTACCAAGCTGAAAGTCAATTCTGGTCGAACAAATCCCCCCGGTCAGCCTTCCCGACGGAAGCCTCCACCGAACATGCGGGATCGACCACCTCGATGGTTTCCAGGTAAATCTTGCGCCAACACAACCTTTGAATCGAAAGCAAAGGGTGTTGCTCCGCCTGCTTACTCTGCTCGAACCAACCTGCAAATTGATCAGGATCTTCACCCCGGGCCCAGAACCTTTGCCCTCGATGTGTTGCCTGCCCTCCTAAGTACCTACCTGCCAGCCCAAGCGCGCCAACTTATCAGCGCTTCAAACTGGCTGCTTTGTTCCAGTCGGGTTCTTCGTTCGATCAATGGTGATCGACGTTACTGGAACGTTTTAACGTTGCACGGTTCTTATCCGTGTCATTTGTAGGAACACCCAATAATGTCTACTCAAATCCACACTCAGGATGCCATTCGCACCCTAACCAACGCTTTTGCACCAATGAACTGCCTGATCATGGCCGCTCGCAAAGGCTGCTTCAGCTTCACCCTGGTCAACGAACACGGTATCGCTCGTCACAGCGAACGCCTGTACCCCGATCAATACTCCAGCGCCGAGCCGCTGCAGGCCGTGATCGAGCGTACCCGTCAGGCACTGGTTGCCTGAAACGCCAGAAAGGCTGAAAAACCCAAAAGCCCTGCCCGAAAAGCGGGGCTTTTTATTGCCTGATATTTCCCTTTCCTCGAATTACGACTAAGCACGATCCGATATAACGGTTATAACTGGTCGCTGGAAATATTTTAAAAACAGGCCTTTACAGCGCGAATATAACACTACACTTCAACTCAAGCGGCTTGACCCGCTTGCGGCGAGCCTGAGCCGATTCACTGCTGCCAAGCCCCCTTCAGGTATCGCCGTCCAACTCAGGTTTCGAGGGTTTTATGGGTATCGCTGCCAGCGAACTGTGCCGCTACGTGATTCGTCCGACCTTGATCTACCTCGGACGCCATAGCGCTACTGCCGAATCCCTGCTACTGGGCATTGCCGCCAGCCAGTCCGCCCTTGGTTCCGCCCTGCATGACCGCCGTGGGCACGGCCTGTACCGCATCGCCGAGCCCCGCCACCAGGCCCTTTGGGACCATTACCTGGCCCTTGATCCGGAGCGTGCAAGCCTGGTCCGCGGCCTGGCCAGCCAGCATGCGTTTCTCAGTGGCCCGCACCTCGAATTGACCGTCAACCTGCGTTACGCCACAGCCATCGCCTGGCTGCTGGTGGAAGAACAGAACACTCCCCTCCCCGCCCCTGATGATTTGCTGGGTATGGCCAGGATCTGGCGCCAGACATTTCAACCCCAGGGACGTCTGCGTGATTTCACCAGCGCCTGGCAAACCTGTGTTTCACCGCTGAACCAGGTAGCCTGCTGACACCTCTGGATCCAAAGATCGCGCAACACGCCGCGATTCTGGTCGGATTGTCCTACAAAACCGCTCTAAATCAAGGCATACAGCCTATGGCGCCGGGACGAAAATGTTGGTAATTTTCGCCCCGGTGATCACCAGGAGTTCTAATAATGAAAAAAGTAATGCTCAAAACCACCATCAGTCTCGCCGTTGCCATGGCATCCACCCAGATCTTTGCAAGTGGCTTTGCCGTTAACGAACAAAGCATCAGCGGGATGGGTACGGGTTTTGCCGGGCGATCTTCCTCTGCCGATGACGCAAGTACAATTTTTGGCAACCCTGCCGGCATGTCCCGCATCAAGCGCGAACAAGTCACCGGCGGTATTGCGATGATCGACGCACACACTGACATCAGCCACGCAAGCTCCAGCCCGAACGGCGGCAGCAACGACGGCGACATGGTTCCGCTCATCACCGTCCCTATGGGCTACTACGTCAAGCCAATCGACGACCAGTGGGCCTTCGGTGTGGGCGTATACGCACCATTCGGTCTGGTAACCGACTATGAAAACGGCTTTGCCGGTCGTTACTTCGGTAGCAAGAGCGAAGTTAAAATCGTCACCCTGCAACCGACTGTCAGCTACGCGTTCAACGACAAGGTTTCCATCGGTTTTGGCCCGACCATCAACCGCATTGATGGCACCCTGGAATCGAACCTGTCGATCACCCAGGCCGCGCCAGACGGCAAGGTCAAGATCACAGGTGACGACACCGCGCTGGGCTACAACATCGGCGTGCTGGTTCAAGCCACCGACAGCACTCGCGTCGGCCTGACCTACCACTCGAAAGTGAAGTACAAGCTCGAAGGTAACACCAAGGTCAACTACAACGTGCTGGGCCTGATCGGCCAGAACCCAAACCAGAAGTACGACGCTTCGCTGGACCTGACCACACCTGAATCGGTGGACTTCTCGGTCACTCACCAGCTCGACGACAAGTGGACTCTTTACGCAGGCAGCACCTGGACCCGCTGGAGCCGCCTGGAAGAAATTACCGTCGAAAACAGTGGTGTTCCAACCGTCCTGAACGGCCAATTCGGTACCATCACCGAAGAACAGAACTGGCACGATACCTGGGCTCACGCCATCGGCGCGTCCTACCAGCTGAACAAGCAATGGGTACTGCGTGGCGGCCTGTCCATTGACCAGGCACCGACCAACAACGTCGACCGTTCCCCACGCATCCCGACGGGCGATCGCAAAGCGTTCAGCCTGGGCGCAGGCTGGAGTCCGACCGACGACCTGACCATCGACCTGGCTTATTCGTACCTGCGCGAAGAGTCGGTCAAGGTCAACAACAGCAACGACCGTGGCCAGACCTACAACGCCAAGTATGATAACTACGCGAACGGTTTCGGTCTCGGCGCGACCTACCGCTTCTGATGATTCCCGGCGAGCCTGAACCGCTCGCCCGCTGAATCAAAAAAAGCCCCGCTCTCTTGTATAGAGGCGGGGCTTTTTAGTGGGTGCGGATCAAGGTTGTGAAGCCAGGGCTTGCTCCACCGCTGCAATGAACTCGGGATCATCGGGCTTGGTCAGGCTGGAAAAGCTGGCGATCACCTTACCCTTGCGATCGACCACGTATTTGTAGAAATTCCATTTTGGCGCACTGCTCTGTTCGGCCAGCACCTTGAACAGATGGGTTGCGTCGGCACCACGTACCGACTGCGGCTCGGTCATAGTGAAAGTCACGCCATAGTTGACGTAACAAACCTTGGCGGTTTCGGCACCGTCCCCGGACTCCTGCTTGAAGTCATTGGACGGAACACCCAGCACTTCCAGCCCCTGCCCTTTGTAACGCTGATTCAGCGCCTCAAGGCTTTTGAACTGCGGGGCGAAGCCGCAGAAACTCGCAGTATTGACCACCACCAGCGGCTTACCTTCATACCGTTGGCACAGGTCGATGGATTCCTTGGCGCGCAGCTTTTGCAGTGATCCTTGCAACAGCTCCGGGCACTCGGCCGCATAGGCCAGCCCGGTAAACGTCAGCAGCAACGCGGGGACTGCAATCCAGCGCTTCAACATGTCGGTGCATCCTTGATAATTCGTCAAAAGCGACGTTACTCGCCCTCGCCGCTCGCTAGCAAGTACCCATGCCCAACTGCATCAGCGCCAGCCCGCCCTGATGCCAGCCCCACCACGACAACGCCAGCAATAAGGCGCAGACGGCGGCTACAGCGATCCGCGGCCATAGACTGTTCATATCGCACTCATTTGTGATTGCAGACGCTCTACCGGCCGCTCACGCACCGGCCAGTTGAGGGCAGCGGCCAACAGGCTCAAGAGAATCGCCACCTGCCAGATCAAGTCATAGCTGCCGGTACGGTCGTACACCACGCCACCCAACCAGCCGCCCAGGAACGAACCGAGCTGGTGAAACAGGAAAACAATCCCGCCGAGCATGGACAGGTTTCGCACGCCAAACAAGGTCGCCACCGTGCCGTTGGTCAACGGTACCGTCGACAGCCACAGGAAGCCCATGGCCATGCCGAACAGGTAAGCCGTGGTAGTCGTCACCGGTGCCCACAGGAACAACGCAATGACCACCGCCCGCAGCAAGTACAGACCGGTGAGCAAACGCGGCTTGGACATCCGACCGCCGAGCCATCCGGCGGTATAGGTGCCGAAAATGTTGAACAGGCCGATCAGCGCCAGCACCGTGGTGCCGACCGTCGCCGGAAGGTGTTGATCCACCAGATAGGCCGGCAGGTGCACACCGATGAACACCACCTGGAATCCGCACACGAAAAAGCCGAACGCCAGCAGCCAGAATCCGGAATGGGAGCAGGCTTCGCGCAGTGCTTCGCCCAACGTTTGTTCGTGGCCCAAGACGGGCAGCGGCTTGTCCTTGAGCATGCTCACCAGCGGCACGATCAACGCCACCAGCAAGCCCAGCGCCAGCAGCGCCGCGGACCAGCCAAGCCATCCGATCAAACCGAGTGTGCCGGGCAGCATCGCGAACTGGCCGAACGAACCGGCTGCACTGGCAATCCCCATGCCCATGCTGCGTTTTTCCGGCGGCACCGCGCGGCCGACCACCCCCAGGATCACCGAGAACGACGTACCGGACAGTCCGATGCCGATCAGCAGGCCGGCGCTCAGGGACAGGGTCAGCGCCGAGTCGGAGAGCCCCATGCAGATCAGCCCGGCCGCGTACAGGACACCACCGATCAGCACCACTTTCGCCGCGCCAAAGCGGTCGGCCAGGGCGCCGGTGAACGGCTGAGCCAGGCCCCAGATCAGGTTCTGCAGGGCGATGGCGAAGGCAAAGACTTCACGGCCCCAGCCGAACTCGGCGCTCATCGGCGCCAGAAACAGCCCGAAGCCATGGCGAACGCCCAGCGACAACGCAAGGATCAGCGCACTCCCCAACAGAACCCAGCCGCATGTACGCCACATCGATGTCATTGTTGTTCTCCGTTAGCGGGTATATACCCGCTTAAGATCGAAAAAACCGGCATCATGCCAGTTCATCCAGCAGCTTCAGTAAGACTTCGCGCTTCTCGGCGCCCAGGCGATCGATCAAGCGTTGCTGCGCGGCTTCCCAGGCCGGCAACGCAGCCTTGAGACGCTCTGCCCCGGCATCGGTCAGCAGGACGATGCGGTTGCGCATGTCCTCGCCCTCGACCAGCGTCACCAGGCCGTCACCCTCCAGCACCCGCAAATTGCGCCCCAGGGTGCTGCGATCCAGGCCCATGGCCTCGGCCAGGGTCGAGATGCTCGGTTGATCCAGACGCTGCAGGTTGCACAGCAAAGAATACTGCGCAACGTTGATCCCGAAGCCGTCGAGAGCGCCGTCGTAGTGCCTGCTGACGCCACGGGCGGCGCGACGCAGGTTGATGCATAAACATTGGGAATCGAGCATTGTGCGTGTATATACCCGCGAGTCGGTTAAATCAAGTTACATGAGGGTTAGCAGTGTTCTGAAGATCGCCTTTGCGAGCAAGTCGGATCGCCGCACCGCCGCTCCCACATTGGAATGCGATCAACTGTGGGAGCGAGCTTGCTCGCGATGAGGCCGGAACATTCAACACAACCCGATCAAGCCAGCGCCAAGCCTACCAACACTGTAACTTCCAGCAACTCCAGCATCGCGCCCGCCGTATCCCCCGTCGTGCCGCCCAGGCGCCGAAACATCACCTGCCGCAACCAGGAAAATCCAAGAACGGCCAGCACCACCGCCAACACACCACTCAAACCGGCGATCAACACACAAACCAGCGCGCTGACCGCCAACACCTGCTTACCCGCCGAACGCGGAAGATGATCGGCCAATGCCTGGCCCAGGCCACCAGCACGCACATAGGGCGTGGTCAGGAACAAACCGAGCAACGCGCTGCGACCGATCAACGGCACGATGATCAATGCCAGCGAATGCGGCTGCTCGATCAGTGCCAGCAGCGCGGTGAACTTGAGCAGCAACACCAGCACCAGCGTCACCACGGCGATCGGCCCGCTGCGCGGGTCTTTCATGATGCTCAGCGTGCGCTCACGGTCGCCAAAACCACCCAGCCAGGCATCGGCGCTGTCCGCCAGGCCATCGAGATGCAACCCGCCGCTGAGCAGCACCCAAAGGCTCAGCAACAGTGCCGCGTGCAACAAGGTCGGCGTGCCGAGCAACAGCCAGTTGACTGCCCACAGAATCGCGCCAAAGAGCAATCCCACCAGCGGATAAAACAGCAGCGACCGCCCCAGGTCCCGGGGCTCAGGCATACCCGGCAGGCGAATCGGCAGGCTGCTGAGAAATTGCAGGGCGATCCAGAATGGCAGCATGGTCAGAGCACTTCCTTCAACAAGCCCGCAGGTTCTACCGTCAGCGAAAACAGCGCGCCGTGCCCGACCTCAACGTTGAGCAGTTGCTCTCGTGGCAGCCCGCGCGCTTGTGCCAGCAACAGACGCATCACACCGCCATGGCTGATCAGCAGAATGCGCTCGCCGGCACAGGTCGCGTGCAAACGCTCCAACGCGGCCAGCACCCGTGCCGAAAAGTCTGCAACCGGCTCACCCTGAGGCGGCGTGAACGAATAAGGATCGGCCCAGAACAAGCCCAGGGCCTGCTCATCGGTTTCCATCAACGCCGCCGCGCTCTGCCCTTCCCAAGCGCCGAAATGCAACTCTTGCAGGTCTTTGTCCAGCTGCACCGGCACGCCCAATTGCGCGCCGAGCTCCTCGGCAAACCGTGCACAACGCTGCAACGGCGAACTGACCAGCCGGTCCCACGGGCCTTGCCCGACCACGGCGGCGCGCATCTGCGCCCAACCCGTGCCAGTCAACGCATCATCGATACTGCCGCGCAAGCCGCCGCCGAGTTCGGTTTCACCGTGACGCAACAAGTCCACGCGCAAGGTCATGCCGGACGATCTGCCACGGCGGCTTCGGCGAAGGTCGCCATCTGCTCGTGCAGGTCGCAAGCCAGGCGCAGCAGCGGCACTGCCAATGCCGCACCACTGCCTTCGCCAAGCCGCAGGCCGAGATCGAGCAAGGGTTGCGCATTCAGGGTTTCCAGCACATGACGATGCCCCGGTTCGGCGCCGCGATGACCGAACAACAACCACTGACGGCAATCAGGATTCAAACGCACCGCAACCAGCGCCGCGACACTGCAAATGAAGCCGTCCACCAGCACCGCGACACCCTCCTGGGCACAGGCGAGATAGGCACCGACCAGCGCGGCGATTTCAAAACCGCCGAGGTTGAACAGGGTCTGCAAGGCATCGTCACGCTGCGCGCCATGCAATGCCAGGGCGCGCTCGATTACCTGGGCCTTGTGGTTGACACCGTCAGCGTTGAGCCCAGTGCCAGGCCCGGTCAAATGCACCACCGGGCAATCGAGCAGCGCGCACGCCAGGGCGCTGGCAGCGGTGGTGTTGCCGATGCCCATTTCGCCACCGATAAACAACTGCGCACCGCTGGCAATTGCCCGCTGCACGCTGTCACGACCGGCCTGCAAGGCGAGTTGCCCCTGGGCCTGGGTCATGGCCGGTCCCTGCACAAAATTTGCCGTGCCCGGGCCGACGTTCAGGTGGCGTACACCCGGCAGGTTCAGCGACGGCGTTACCGTGCCGAGGTCCACCACTTCAAGGGAAGCGCCCAGCTGCCGCGCCAATACGCTGATCGCTGCACCTCCGCTGACGAAGTTGAGCAGCATCTGCCCGGTCACTTCCTGAGGAAACGCCGACACACCCTCGGCGACGACGCCGTGGTCACCGGCAAAAATCGCGATCCACACCTGCTCCAGGCTCGGCTTGACCCGTCCCTGCAATCCCGCCAGTTGCACCGCCAGCGCTTCCAGCTGGCCGAGGGAGCCGGCCGGCTTGGTCAGTTGCTGTTGCCGCGCCAGGGCCTGTTCGACCGCTTGGGCATCGACCGGCTTGCACGGGTTCAGCCACCAGGATTGAGTCATAACGCAGTTCCTTTCAGAGTCAGGGGCAGGCCGGCGACGGTCAGGACGACACGCTGACAACGCTCAGCCAGAGCTTGATGCAGCCAACCGGCTTCATCGACATAGCGGCGAGTCAATTCGCCCAGCGGCACGACACCCATTCCGGTCTCGTTGCTGACAAAAATGATTTCACCCGGCAGCGACGCCAGGCAGTCCAGCAAGGCATCACGCTCGGCGTGCAAGCGCTCGGCATCGTCGAGCATCAGCAGATTGGTCAGCCACAGGGTCAGGCAATCCACCAGCAGGCAGCGCTCGGCACGGGCGGTTTCACGCAGCACCCGGGCCAGCTCCAGCGGCTCTTCGATCAATGCCCATTCGGTGGGACGACGGGCGCGGTGATGGGCCACCCGCTCGCTCATTTCGCCATCCAGTGGTTGGCTCGTGGCGATGTAGGTCACGGCCAGGGCGCTGTCGATGGCGAGTTTTTCAGCCAGGCGACTCTTGCCGGAGCGGGCGCCGCCGAGGATCAGTTGGAGCATGGTTACATCCTTTCAAATGGGCGGTGTGGCCACTTCAGTCTTCGCGAGCAAGCCCGCTCCCACATTAGAACGCGGTCAACTGTGGGAGCGGGCTTGCTCGCGAAGAGGCCAGAGCTTCCACCTCAGATTCCACAGAGTTTCCGCAATAGCCCGGTATCCAGATGCTTCTCCACCAGATCCGCCAGCCGCTCGATATCACGCTCACGCAAGCCGTGGTAATCCACGTCCTGTACCTCCTGCAAGCCCGCCCAGCGCAACAGCGCACTGCACGCCGCCGGCGATTCGAACAGCCCGTGCAGGTAGGTGCCGAAAATCTGCCCGTCAGCACTTTGCGCACCATCACAGCGGCCGTCATCCAGCTGCACGGCGGCGTTTTCCAGGGCCGGCCCGGTGGTCACGCCGGCATGAATTTCATAGCCCGCCACCGGCGCATCTTCCAGCGCCAGGCGACCACGCACATTGCGCAACTGCTTCTCTTGTTCGAGTTGAGTCTGGAAGGCCAATAGCCCCAAACCGGCACTGGAACCCGGCGCACCTTCTAGACCCAGCGGATCATGTACGTGCTCACCGAGCATCTGCAGACCGCCACAGATCCCCAGCAGTTTCCCGCCGTAACGCAGATGCCGGGCAATGGCGGTGTCCCAGCCGTTGGCCCGCAGGTACGCAAGATCACTGCGCACACTTTTCGAGCCGGGAAGAATGATCAGGTCGGCGGGCGGAATCGCCTGGCCGGGGCCGATGAATTGCAGGTCCACTTGCGGATGCAGGCGCAGCGGATCGAAATCGGTGTGATTGCTGATGCGCGGCAGCACCGGAACCACCACCTTCAGCACCTGTTCGGCTTTATCGGCCTGGCGTTGATCGATGCCGTCCTCGGCCTCCAGGTGCAGGTCCATCACGTACGGCAGCACGCCGATCACCGGTTTGCCGGTGCGCTCTTCGAGCCAGTCGAGACCCGGTTGCAGCAACGCGATATCGCCGCGAAAACGATTGATGACGAAGCCTTTGACCCGCGCCTGCTCGCTCGGCGACAGCAGTTCAAGGGTACCCACCAGATGGGCGAAAACCCCGCCGCGATTGATATCGGCGATCAGCAGCACCGGGCAATCCACCGCTTCGGCGAAGCCCATGTTGGCGATGTCGCCGGCCCGCAGATTGATTTCCGCCGGCGAGCCTGCGCCCTCGACCATCACCAGCGGATACGCTGCGCTCAAGCGCTCGTGGGAGGCCAGCACCGCTTGCATGGCGATGGTTTTGTAGTCGTGATAGGCGACGGCGTTCATGGTCGTGACAGCGCGGCCATGGATGATCACCTGGGCACCGGTGTCACTGTTGGGCTTGAGCAACACCGGGTTCATGTCGGTGTGCGGTTCAAGGTGCGCGGCCTGGGCCTGTACCGCTTGGGCGCGACCGATCTCGCCACCGTCGGCGGTCACCGCACTGTTGAGGGCCATGTTCTGCGGCTTGAACGGCACCACCCTGACGCCCTGGCGGGTGGCCCAACGGCACAGCGCGGTCACCAGCGTGCTTTTACCGGCATCCGAGGTGGTACCTTGCACCATCAGCGTGGTCATTGGTTTTCCTTGGCGAAATCGTCGAACGCCTGCGCCAGTCGTACCCAGGCGATTTCGTCACCGGGCAAGCCGAAGCGCAGGCTGCTGTTGTGCGTGAACAACCGCAGGAGAATGCCGCGCCGGGCCATGAACTCATGCAGTGCTTCGGCGCGCTCGGTGATCAGCCACTGGAACAGCGCACAGCCGCCCTGGGGCTCGAAGCCGTGTCGCCGCAGCAACGACGCAAGGCGCTCGCTGGCCTCTTCGGTGCGCACCCGTTGCCGCGTATGCCCCTCGGTATCGCGCAGGCAGGCCTGGCCCACGACCCGGGTTGCCCCGCTCACGGCCCAGGGCCCCACTTGTTCAGCCAGCAACCTGAGTAACTTGCGCTCGGCCAGTACAAACCCCAGGCGCACACCGGCCAGGCCGAAAAACTTGCCAAAGGAGCGCAAGACGATCAGCCCGACTTGATGGGCAAACGGCGCCAGGCTCAGTTGCGGCGTGTTATCCATGAACGCTTCGTCCACCACCAGCCAGCCACCGCGCTGGGCCAGCCGCGCGTGCCAGTCGAGCAGGCGACTGGGCGTCAGGCTAAGGCCTGTGGGGTTATTCGGATTGACCACCACCAGCACGTCGAAACTGTCGATAAAGAAGTCGACTTCGTGCTCCAGCACTTCACGTACGATGTAGCCGTTGCGACGCCACGCCTCGGCGTGCTCGGCGTAACAGGGTGACAGCACGCCGACCTTGCCCGCCCGACGCAAGCGCGGCAGCAGTTGAATCGCCATTTGCGAGCCGGCCACCGGCAATGCCTGAAAGGCGCCGTAGTAATCACAGGCGGCCTGCTCCAGACCATCGTCCGCCTCCGGCAAACGGGCCCAGGCCCGCAGTGGAATATCCGGCACCGGGAACGGCCAGGGCGCGAGGCCCGTCGACAGGTCCAGCCAGTCGGCTTCATCTATGCCGTATTCGAGCGCCGCCTTGCGCAATCGCCCACCGTGCTCAAGCATAAAATTCGGCCCCCAGGCAGAGAATCAGCAGCCATAACCATACCCCGCGCTGGACCAATTGCCAGCCCCGGTCAATGGCGTCGGCATCCGCCGGTACGCCTTCGCCCAACTGCGGACGCTGATGCAGTTCGCCGTGATAAATCGCCGCCCCGCCCAACTC